>JBKHDE010000094.1:0-16469 GCA_046541495.1 Desulfococcaceae bacterium | reverse complement strand
CGGGAGACTGTGTGGGAGAGTAGGTCGCCGCCGAATTTCTTAAAAAAAGAGCCCGGTCCGCATTCAATTGCGGTCCGGGCTTTTTTTATTACAGACGACGTTTATGCCGAGCTTGAGATAAAGGAAATCGTAAAAAAAGATTCCCTCAAAGGAGACCGTGTGCCGAAGAAGGAAAAAAGGCTTTTGGATTACCGCGGGAATTGCCCTCACCGCCGGGGAGGGCATGGTTAAATTTTTCGGCTTTGATCATCGTTTCGGTCAAGCCTGAATGACAGACCGAAACGGTGGTCATGACCGATTTTCATTACTTTTCATAATAGGTGATAACCGGCTCTCGAAGGATCAGTTCAATCGCCTTGGACGCGCTTTGGGCCGCATTCGGAAATACATCTCTCAGAGCGGCGATGTGCCGAAGATTGTCGGCCGTGCGGAGAATGAGCATGGACAAATCCCCTTCCGCGGTTTCCGCCACCGAGAGCACCTTGTCCCAGGAATAGACCTCCGAGGCCCACAGGAAAAGGGTGAGTGCCGGGCGTCGGTACAGCGGACGGGTCGGGAAGCCTCTTTCCTTCATCAAATCCACAAAGGGTTTCAGCCCCTTCACCACTTTATCGAAGATTTTCTGAAGCTGATTGGGGATCACTTCCTTCTCTATCCGCTCATCGGTTTCCCGCTCGTTCACGAAAGAACAGATGATCGCCGCCAGAAGCCTTGGATCATCCTGGGGAAAAAGCCCTTTTCGAAAGCCCTCGGCAATCAGCAGCGGATAATCCACCCGGAGTTGAGATGCCCAGATACCGTCCTCGGTGAGGGCCCCGGACGCAGACACGAAACCGGTTTCTTTCAGAAAATGAAAGTGTTTCTGAAAGTCCTGCCAGAGAAGATCCTTTTCCGCATCATCCGGTCGTGTTTGTTCTTTCTTTTTCTTGAATTCGGTCAAGAGGTAGGTGGCAAATGATTTTCTCAGCAGTACCTGAATCTGATCCGGAACATGGGAGAGAAGCAGGTTGAGGGTCATTGAAAAATTGATCCGAATCTGACTCAGCACGTCTCCCGGAGGGGCGGAGATCATTTTGGCGACATGCCGCATATCCATGTACTTATTCGGCAGAACCAGTCCGAAGCCGATTCGATCCATCCCCCGGCGGCCGGCCCTGCCGGTCATCTGATGAAATTCGGTGGGGGTCAACGGCATGAATTCGACGCCGTTGAATTTGTCGGAATTCAAGAATGCAACCGTTCGGGCCGGAAAGTTGACCCCGGCCGCCACCGTGGAGGTGGCAAAGACCGCATCCAAAAGCCCGTCGGTCATGAGCGATTCTACCAGAAGTTTCCAGGCCGGCAGCTGACCGCTGTGATGGGCGCCCACCGCCAGATGTTCCAGATTGCCCAGCTGGTTGTGTTTGGCCAGATGCGGCACATACTCGATGGCCTCCTCGATCCGCTGATGAATCCGGTCCTTGCGTTCCTGGTCTTTCAGAATATTCTGCTCACACAGTTCCAGGGCATGATCGCAATCGGCCCTGGATTTAAGAAAAAAGATCGCCGGCAGCAAACGGTATTTCCGAAGCACCCGCAGGATGTCCCCGAACCTGGGGAGCTTGCCGGGAATGGCGAGACGCGGCGGAAACTTGTCGTTCACATAGGCGTTGACCTTCGGGTGCAGTTTTCGCTTCCCTTTGCCGCTTCGGTTGTCCAGCAGCGGATAAAGGGTTCCGGAGGGGTGAAAGAAGATCGGATACAGCGGCACCGGGCGTTGGGTCTCCCGAATGACGATGCACTCCTTGTGCCGAATCGAGGCCAGCCAGGCCGCGATCTGGTCCGCATTCCCGATGGTCGCCGACAGCAGCAGCATGGGAATTCGGGGCGGCAGATAGATCATGATCTCTTCCCAGACCACGCCCCGGTCTTCATCCCCTAAAAAATGGGCTTCATCCAGAATGACGAAATCGGTATCCAGATCCTTTCCGTGGTGCATGGCATCGTAGAGCTGGTTCCGAAGAATCTCCGTCGTCCCCACCAGGATGGGTCCATCCGGATTTTCCTTCCGGTCTCCGGTTAAGATCCCCACGTTTTCCGAGCCGAATTGATCGGAAAATTCAATATATTTTGAATTGGTGAGCGCCTTGAGAGGAGAGGCATACCACGCCCTGCCGCCGTCACCCCGAATCTTGGCGATGGTCTGTTCCGCAATCCAGGTTTTCCCGGAGCCGGTCGGCGCCGTCACCAAACAATCGCCCTCCTCGATGGCGGCCAAGGCTTCCAGCTGAAACGGATCCGGCTTAAACGGCTTTTTTTTGGGAATGCCGATGGATTTGAATACCTTCTGCAGTTTCGGGTCCGCCTGGGGTTTGATCTTTAAAAGCTTCCGCCGTCCCTTGAATCTGCCGCCGGGTCTATTGCCGGTGTAGCGTTTGTCGCTCATGAAACGAAAAGTTCGGCAGTCATTTTTTTGACCGCTGCTACCGCCGGCGAATCGGATTCAAAGGGGGATTTTCCACTCAGATCGGCCTCGATCAAGGCATCATCATAGGGAAGAAACCCCAGGAACTGAAAGCCGGCCAGGTGCTCTCTCAAAAATGCCTCATCCTTTTCACCCCGAATTTTATTGCCGATCACCGCAATGGACTTGAGCCCGATTTCAGACGCCAGCTGACGAATATGCTCCGCGGTATCCAGACTGCGGCGGCCCGGCTCCACCACCACCAGCAGTTTGTCCACCGCCCGAGCGGTGCCGCGTCCGAGATGTTCGATGCCGGCCTCCATGTCCATGACCACCACTTCATCCCGGGCCAGCACCACATGGGTCACCAGGGCCCGCAGCAGCGTGCTTTCGGGGCAGATACAGCCGGCGCCTCCTTTTTTGACGCCCCCGAGTCGCATCAGTTTGATGTTCTCCAGTCGGGCGGAGAGCTTTTCAGGAAGATCATCCACCTTGGGGTTGAGCTTGAAATATCCCCCCACCGTGCCGGGCATGGCCTCGGTTCTTTCCAGAATCAACTCCTTCATTTCGGAAATGGGGACGATCTGTTCGGCGCCGTCGATGCCCAGAGCGGCCGCAAGATTGGCATCCGGGTCGGCATCGATGGCGAGTACGTGCTTTCCCTGCTGGTTCAGAGTCCGGATCAAAAGTGAGGAAAAGGTGGTCTTGCCCACGCCCCCCTTTCCGCTGACAGCTAATTTCATGGCGATACAATCCTTTCGAATAGACAGTTCAAGTTTTCTGAAACCTTATTTTTTATCATATGAGTCATAAATATAACACAGCAAACGGCAGGGACAAGGGCACGCGGAAAAACCTCACCGGTTTCTTTCCCCCAAAGGCCCCTCCACATTGAAAATCGGGATCGGTTTACGCATGCCTTTGGGAATGAGCGGATCAAGGCGGGTCAGCCTGAACAGACCGTGTATATGTTGATAAGTGCTTTCGGAAATCAGGATCTGACCCGAGGCGGCCAAGGAACAGAGCCGGGAGGCGGTATTCACGGTGTCCCCGATGACCGAATAGCTCATGGTCCGGGATGAACCGATATATCCGGCCACCAGCCGGCCCGAGTTGATGCCGATGCCGACCTGAATCGGCTGCTTGCCCCGGTCCCGCTGCCGACGATTGAATTCGAGGAGCATGGTCCGCATCTCAAGGGCCGCGTTCGCCGCCCGGAGCGGGCCGTCTTCCTGGGCGATGGGGGCTCCCCAGATGACCATGATGGCGTCCCCGATGAACTTATCCACCGTGCCCTGGTACCGAAACACAATCTCCACCACCGATTCGAAGTAGTCGTTGAGCATCTGAAGCACTTCCGAGGGTTCATTATTCTCGCTGATCGCGGTGAACCCCCGAATATCGGCAAACAACACCGTCGCCTCCCGGCTTTCGCCCCCTTTTTCCACCTTCAGCTGACCGGAAACCACCATTTCCGCCAGATCCGGAGAAAGCAGTTTCTCAAAACGTCGGCGGGTTTCGGCTTCTTTTCGAGCCTTGATCGCCGATTTTTTCCGTTCATCGATGTCCTCGAAGGTACAGTCGAAATGTTCCCGCTTTCCTGATCTGTCTTTGATCAGCCGGGCGGTCACCGATCCCCATATCGGTTCCCCGGTGCTCTTTTTCAGAAGGATTTCGCTCCGGGAAATACTGCCGTTTCGAATAAGGGCATTCGAGAAAGCACGACATTCGAAATCATCGAAAAACAGATCACCGAATTCAATCAAATCCAGATCCTTCTCTGATACGAATCCGAACATTTTCAGAAAAGAGGGGTTGGCCATCAGAAACCGGCCGTGAATGCCCGAAGTGTTTCGACAAATGCCGATGGGAATGTTTTCCACCAAAGTGCGGTATCGGGCTTCGCTTTCTCGAAGGGCTTTTTCGGCCCGTTTTCGATTGTCCATGGTAAACTGGGCATGAGAGCCGAAAATCACAAAAAGACACAACACGATGAGTCTGGGCCAGATTTCATCGATATCGCTTCCGAATACCAATTGGTAAAAATTTAAACGCTGGGAGGTAAATATATTCAGGATCGAGTCGATGACCCAATAGATGAAGGCAAGTCCGAGGGCAATAAATACCATTTGATCTGTCAGATGCTTTGGACTATCCTGTTTTTTCATACAACCATTCTCACCAAGGGTCAGATCATGAAAAAGAGTAAAAATTGACATTACGCAAGTGTCTTCAGGTATAAAGCTTGTTCTTGGATATCAGGTTTATGGAAGTATTTCAAATCCAAAATGAATTTTGCCGGCACATCGCCAGGCGCCTGTATAGAGAAAAAAGGACGAAATTTACAGAACTGTAACGACAGCCCAATCGAAAGGGAGGAGATTGGAATGACAGACATTTTGGAGTTGATGCAATCGAGGGATCCAGGTGAACGGGAATTCCACCAGGCGGTGGAAGAGGTGGTGGACAGCATCAAACCGGTTTTGGATCGAAATCCCGAATACCGCCGGGCAGCGGTCCTGGAAAGAATCGTCGAACCCGAGCGGATTATTCTGTTCCGGGTGCCCTGGACGGATGATCAGGGACAGGTTCACGTGAACCGCGGATACCGTGTGGAGATGAACAGCGCGATCGGCCCCTACAAAGGCGGGCTTCGGTTTCATCCTTCGGTCAACCTGAGCATTCTCAAATTTTTAGCCTTTGAACAGGTTTTTAAAAACGCACTCACCACGCTCCCCATGGGAGGGGGCAAGGGCGGCTCCGATTTTGATCCCAAAGGCAAATCGGACAACGAGGTGATGCGGTTCTGCCAGAGCTTCATGATGGAGTTGTTCCGATATATCGGACCCAACACCGATGTGCCGGCCGGGGATATCGGGGTCGGGGCTCGGGAGATCGGATTTTTATACGGCATGTACAAGAAGATCCGAAACGAATTTACCGGCGTTCTGACCGGCAAAAGCCTCAACTGGGGCGGCAGCCTGATTCGCCCGGAGGCCACGGGATACGGAAATGTCTACTTTGCGTCCGAAATGCTGGCCACCCGGGAGAAGACCCTGGAAAAGAAAATATGTCTGGTTTCCGGCTCTGGCAATGTGGCCCAGTTTACCACCGAAAAAATTCTGCAACTGGGGGGCAAAGTGGTCACCCTTTCCGATTCCTCCGGATACATCTATGATGAAGAGGGGGTCGATACCGAAAAACTGGAATTCGTCAAACGCCTTAAAAATGTCCGAAGGGGCCGCATTAAAGAATACGCGGAAAAATATCCCGATACCCACTATGCGGATGTGGACCCCAGCCTTGACTACAACCCGCTCTGGGATCGAAAGGCCGATTGCGCCTTCCCCTGCGCGACCCAGAATGAGATCAATGAAAAAGACGCCATGCACCTGATGAAAAACGAGGTCGGTCTGGTCAGCGAAGGGGCCAATATGCCCTCTACCCATCAGGCCGTCGATATTTTCCTCGACCATAAAATCCTCTACGGTCCGGGCAAAGCCGCCAATGCCGGCGGGGTGGCCGTATCCGGTCTTGAAATGGCTCAGAACAGCATGCGGCTGAACTGGCCCCGGGAAGAGGTGGACAACCGGCTCAAGACGATTATGAAACAGATTCACCAGACCTGCTGTGATGTGGCCATCGATTTCGGAGAACCGGGCAACTATGTGGTCGGCGCCAACATCGCCGGATTCGTCAAAGTGGTGGACGCAATGCTGGACCAGGGCGTGGTGTAGATTCAGGGGGGTCATGGAACCGATTCGATGGATACGGGCCGGAAATCTTATCGACGGCCGGGGCGGCGAAATTCAAAAAAATGTTTGGCTGCGAATCATAGACGGCCGTGTGGACGATATTTCGAGTCCGAATTCCCTGGAAGCCCATCTCCGGGAACCCGAAAAAAGATCCACCCAAGGCTCTGGTATTCTGGATCTTTCAGAATACACGATCCTGCCGGGGTTGGTCGATTCTCATCTTCATCTCTTCATGTCAGGCACCGGGGATACTCAAATCAGAGAAAAACAGCTGAATGCCGGATTTGACGAGATCAAGCCGACCCTATCCCGCCACCTGAAGCAACTGGTCGCCTGCGGCGTGGTGGCGGCTCGGGACGGCGGTGATTTCGGCGGTTATGCGCACCGCTATCGATCGGAATGTGTTGAATCAGACCCGATCCCGGTTTATCTTCGAACGGCGGGAAAAGCATGGCGAAAGCCGGGTCGGTACGGCAAGCTCATCGGCAGACCGCCATTGGACGGAGAATCTCTTGCCGAAGCCGTTTCCCGAACCGCCGCCGGCGTCGATCACGTCAAAATCGTCAATTCGGGATTGAACAGCCTATTCACATTCGGAAAAGAAACACTCCCCCAGTTCGATTCGACAGAGTTGCGTGCGGGGGTTCGGGCGGCCCATGACCGAGGGCTCAGGGTAATGATTCATTGCAACGGAACCGCGCCGGTTCAAATCACGGTGGAGGCCGGGTGTGATTCCATCGAGCATGGCTTTTTCATGGGACCCGACAACCTGAAGCGGATGGCCGACCGCGGCACCGTATGGGTGCCCACGGCCGTTACCATGAAGGCCTATTCGGAAAGGCTTCCACCGGAAAGCCCGGAGGCTGAAATTGCGCGCCGAAATTTCGACCATCAGGTAGAACAGATTCGATTGGCCCGGGAGCTGGGGGTCACCATTGCCGTGGGCACGGATGCCGGCAGCCTGGGGGTTCATCATGGAATCGCGGTAAAACAGGAATTGAAAATACTGACGGACGCAGGGTATTCAGTGTCGAAAGCGATCGCCTGCGCCACCGCAAACGGCGCGAGATTGTTGGACTTAAATGAATTGGGAACGCTTCAAACAGGAAAGGCCGCAACCTGGGTTGCGGCCAAAGGTCATCCGCAAGACCTGCCCGACAGCCTGGCCTCGATTCGGCTCTTTATCTCCGGACGGGAGATCGAAAGGACCTTCACAAAAAGAGGGCCCGAACCTCTATGACAACAGCTTCGCCTGAAGGGTAATCTCCGTACCGG
This sequence comes from Desulfococcaceae bacterium, assembly GCA_046541495.1. Classification (GTDB taxonomy): domain Bacteria; phylum Desulfobacterota; class Desulfobacteria; order Desulfobacterales; family Desulfococcaceae; genus JAABSQ01. The sequence goes on along the minus strand of JBKHDE010000094.1, from coordinate 8,996 downwards.
CCAGGGCCTGGGAAACCGGGCAGTTCTTCTTGGCTTCCTCGGCCTGTTTCTTGAATTCGGATTCATCCATTCCCTGGACCTTGGCTTCGGTGGACAATTCGATTTTGGTGATCTTAAATCCTTCACCCACCTGCTCGATATGGACTTTGGCATCCGTGTCGATCCGCTCCGGCGTGCCGCCGGCTTTCTCCAGAAAGAGGGAGAGCGCCATGGAAAAGCATCCGGCATGGGCGGCTCCGATCAACTCCTCCGGGTTTGTCCCCGACCCCTCTTCAAATCTGGATTTAAAGGAGTAAGGCCCTTCAAAGGCGCCGCTGCCCAGTTTGACCGATCCTTTTCCCTCCTGAATTTTTCCTTCCCATTTGGCTTCGGCTTTGCGTACCGGCATTTTCCACCTCCTGATTGCGGGGTTCGTTTCATGCAATGCAATTCGTGAATAACCATCAAACTATAGTACCGGCCGGTTCCGTCCGGAATAAATAAAAATCGGTATTTACACCACGTGAACCCCGTATTTCCATGTCCGCAGTGGGGTGACGCCTTTCAAAATACTCGAATCACCCCCTTGCAAAACCAACCTCCGCGCCTACAATGAAAAGCATCCAATCACTTCGACATCAGGAGGTTAAAAGAAATGTTCGTCATTTTTTCCAATCGCTTGGGATGTATCGGATCCATCATCGTGTCCATACTTTTGACATTGGCCTTGCTGCTGCTTTTCGGTATTCTTTAATTACAACCGCCTTTCTTCGGTTCGCTTTTCTTGCGTGCCGCACCTCCCGCCTGTATCACCCGCCGGAGCCGGACCACCGAAACCGGGACCGTTTTGGAACTGATTCGGGGATTGTTTTTTTACTATTATCACGCTATATTTGCGTCTTTGGTTGAAAGTCCCTAATCAACTCCTCAACAGAAACAAATATCATGAAAACAACAATCGTCAGCCTAATCGGTCTTCTGGTGTTTATCGCCCCCTTGGTTTCCGCTCAGGAACAGCCCCCCGCCAAGGTCCGGGTAGTAAAGGTGACCGAAAAACCGGCCGCGGAACAGGCGGGGCTGATCGGAATGCTTTATTTCGATCGGGTAAGCCGTATCTCCACCGAAGTCGCAGGACAGGTTCAACAAGTCCATTTTCGAGAAGGGGATTTGGTCAACAAGGGCGATGCCCTGATCCATATCAACACCGATTTTCTGGACAAGGACGTGGCCCTGGCCGAAGCCAAACTCGAACAGCTCGATGTCCGGATTCAGAAAAATCAAAAAAATCTCGAGCGGTATGAACAGCTTTTCAAAAAAGAGGCGGCCAGCGAAATCGATTTTGACAATCTTTTTTACGCCCATCAGGAACTGATCAAGGAACGGGAGGAACTGGAAAGCAGCCTCTCCAAGATCAAGCTGATGCGGTCCAAATGTGTGATTCCGGCTCCCTTCGACGGCATCATTCTCGAGAAGAACGTCGACATGGGAGACTGGGTGATTCAAGGCCGTATGCTATACCGAATCGGTTCGGCCAACGATCTGTTCGCGAAGGTGCCGGTCGCCGAAGACCTGATCCAGTTCGTCCAAAAAGGCGATAAGCTGGAAGTGGTAATCAACGCCTACCACACGGAGCTATCCGGCGAGGCCGCCGGGATTCTGCCGGTGGCCGACCAAAAGACCAAACAAGTCTTTTTGAAAGTAAGACTCGGTAACATTCGGGATATTTCGGTCCCCGTTGCGGAAAACATGTCGGCGACCGTGTATGTACCGGTCAGCGAGCAAAAAAATCTGAAGATCATCCCCAGAGACGCCCTGGTCAAACATGAGGGCAAGGATTTCGTTTATACCGTCAAAGAAGGAAAGGCCGCGATTCTTCCGGTGACCATCGTTTCCTATATGGGGACCGAGGTAGGCGTCCATGATCCCCACATCCAGCCGGGCATGTCGGTGGTGGTGGACGGAAATGAACGTCTGAAACCGGATCAACCCGTCGAGGCGACAGAAGGGGCATAGCTCAATGGATATCATCGAATATTCGATTCGCAAGCCGATCACGGTGGCGGTCGGCGTCATCCTGGTGGTCATGTTCGGTCTCATCGGTTTGAACAAACTGCCGGTCCAGCTCACCCCGGATGTGGAAGAACCGAAGATCACCGTCCGAACCAATTGGGCCGGCGCCACCCCCTATGAAATCGAGCAGGAAATCATCGAGAACCAGGAAGAAAAGCTCAAGGGGGTTCAGAACCTGGTCAAGATGGAAAGCTCCAGTTACAATAATTACGGTGAGATTTCCCTGACCTTCCGGGTCGGAACCGACCTGGATGCGGCGCTTCTGCGGGTATCCAACAAACTCAACGAGGTCTCCGATTATCCGGCCAATGCGGACCGCCCTTCCATCGATGCGGCCGGCGCCCAGAGCAATCCGGTGATCTGGACCATGATGAAGATGAAAAGCGGTGATCCGGCCGAGATCGTCAAGTACATGAGCTTCTTTGAAAACGAGGTCCGTCAGCACCTGGAGCGGGTCGAAGGGGTGGGCTCTCTTTTCGTGGGGGGCGGGACCGAAAAAGAGCTTCACGTCGTCCTGGATGCCGGAAAGATGGCCCGGCACAATATCACCATCGACGAAGTGACCCGGAAAATTCGAGGCGCCAACCGGAACCTCTCGGCCGGCACCCTGGGGGTGGGCAAAAAAGATTACCGGCTTCGCACAACCAGCCAGTTTCAGACCTATGATGATCCGTTGGAGGTCGTCATCTTTGATGACGGCATCCAGCGGGTACTGCTGCGGGATATCGCCACAACCACCATCGGTTACCACAAGCAGGCGGTATCGGTGATGCAGAACGCCCAAGAAGGAATCGTGATCGGGGTCCGAAAGGAACCCGGCGCCAACGTCATCAGCCTGATTGAACGCCTCAAACAGGTGGTCGCTCACCTCAATGAAAATGTTTTGGCGGAAGAAAACATCTTCATCGACTGGATTTATGATGAGGCCCCTTATATCAATACCTCTATCGATATCGTTCAGAAAAACGTCCTGATCGGCGGGCTTTTGGCCATCACCGTTCTTCTGGTATTTTTGCGGAGCATCAGCGCCACCATCACCACGGCGGTGGCCATTCCGATTTCCGCCGTCGGGACCTTTATCTTTCTCTGGGTTTTTCACCGGAATTTGAACGTGGTCAGCCTGGCCGGCATTTCCTTTGCCGTCGGTATGCTGGTGGATAACGCCATTGTGGTGCTGGAAAATATCGACCGCCATCGCCGAATGGGCAAAAAGGCATTCTCGGCCGCCTATGAAGGCGCCAAAGAGGTGGTGGGCGCCGTCTTCGCTTCCACCGTCACCACGGTCGCCGTGTTCGTCCCGGTCATTTTCATTCAGGAGGAAGCGGGGCAGCTGTTTCGGGATATCGCCATCGCCATTACCTTTTCCATCATCCTGAGCCTTATGGTGTCGGTTTCGGTTATTCCCAGCATTCTCAACCAGTTTTATCAGCGGACCCCCCGTCCCAAACAGGGTAATCCCGGCATTATCGGCAGAATCGGCGGGTTTCTGGCCGGTGTTATCATGTCCATCGCCGATTTTTTTCTTAAAAACACACTCACCCGAATCACCTGCGTCGTCCTTTTCACTACGATGGCGATTTCCCTGATCGCCTGGCTGGTTCCCAAGGCCGAATACCTGCCCCAGGGCAACCGGAACCTGGTTATCAGCATCCTGATTCCGCCGCCGGGGTCTTCGGTGGACAAACGAAAAGCCATAGGGGATTATATCTACGAGCAAACCGAGCCCTATCGGGAAACCGACGGAAAAGACGGGATTCCCCAGATCAAAAACCTATTCTACGTGGCGACCCCGGAACTCAACCTTTTCGGCGCCAATTCCGTTCACGAGACTCGGGCCGGTGAAATGATGCCCCTGTTCAACCGGATCATTCGGACGATTCCGGATATGTTCGGTGTCAGTATTCAGGCGGGGATTTTCCAGAGCGACATCGGCGGAGGCCGAAGCATCGACGTCAACATCGCCGGGGAGGATCTGGGGGAGATCATCGGGACCGCCCGACAGCTCTACGGCGGCGTCATGGGAAAGATTCCGGGCAGCCAGGTCCGTCCGGTGCCCTCATTGGAGATCAGCTATCCCGAGGTGAGCATCCTTCCCGACAAGGGGAAGCTGGCCGCCAACGGCTTCACCGAAGAAGACCTCGGGGTCTATGTCGACGTATTGATGGACGGCCGAAAAATCGATGAATTCAGGCCCGAAGGGGTGAAACAGATCGACCTGATTCTGAAAGGGGACGACCGGACCTTCCAAACCCCCGAGGATCTGCTCAACAGCCTGATCGTCAACCGATACGGAAACCTGATTCGAATCGGAGACGTGGCCGATATCCGGTACAGTCAGGGCATGACCCAGGTGAATCATCTGGAGCGGAAACGGACCGTCAAACTTCAGGTGACCCCGCCGGCCGAGATGCCCATGCAGACCGCCATCGAAACCATCGAAAACGATCTGATTGCGCCCATGGACCAGCAGGGGAGGCTAAAAAACGTCACCGTCAGCGTCGGCGGAAACGCCGACAAGCTGACCGCCACCCGAAAGGCGCTTCAGTGGAACTTTCTCCTGGCGGTGGTCATCACCTACCTGCTCATGTCGGCCCTCTTTGAAAATTTTTTCTACCCCTTCATCATCCTGTTCACCGTACCGCTGGCGGCGGCAGGCGGTTTCGTGGGGCTGAAACTGGTGAACATCTTCATCACGCCCCAGGGATTCGATGTCTTGACCATGCTCGGATTCGTCATCCTGGTGGGAACAGTGGTCAACAACGCCATCTTGATCGTCTACCAATCGCTTAACAATGTCCGGTATGAAGGGCTTGAAGGGATCAGTGCGGTTTCCGAGGCGGTCCGGACCCGGATTCGGCCTATCTTCATGAGCGCCTCCACCAGTGTATTCGCGCTCTTTCCGCTGGTGGTGGCCACCGGTTCCGGAAGCGAACTGTATCGCGGATTGGGTAGCGTGCTTCTGGGAGGGCTTGCTTTCTCCACCCTCTTTACTCTTTTCGTGATACCATCTCTGCTGGCCTTTTTCATCGGATTCGAAAAATCGCGGACCACCGAAGCGACGGTGACCGCCCTAAAACCCCGAACCGATCACACCCCCGTCTACCCGCAGGGAGGCGCCGTTGGTGGCCGAGGAGAGCGGACTGCAAATGTAAAGAATTAGATTGGCGACCTCCTCGGGTTCGAGAAATCGCTTCATGGAGGAGTGGGGCCGGGCGATCTGAAAGAATTCCTTTTCCATCCGGTCCCGGCTGATGTGTTTTTCGTCGGCCAGCTTTCGAATGTATTCTGAAACCCCTTCCGTGTGGGTGGGGCCGGGAAGGACCGAATTGACGGTCACTCCGGTTCCGCTCACATCCTCGGCCAATCCCCGGGAAATGGTGAGATACGCCGCCTTGGTCACCCCGTAGTGGATCACGTCCGGCGGAATGGACATTCCCGATTCGCTGGAAATAAAGATCACCCGGCCCCAATTGCGCTCCTTCATACCGGGCAGGTAATGGCGCGTCAACCGAACCCCGCTCATGACGTTGGTTTCAAAAATTCGAAACCAGTCTTCGTCTGAGATCTCCTGAAAAGGTTTCGGATTATAAATGCCCATGTTGTTGACCAGAATGTCGACCCGATTGACCTCCCGAATCAGCTTGGAAACACCGTCCATATTGGACAAATCCGCGTTCACCCCCTTGATATCCACCGTCGGGTCGGTTTCGCGGATTTTTTTCACGGCCGCGTCCATGTGCGCCTGAGAGTGGCCGTTCAGGATGACGAATGCGCCTTCCCGGGCCAGGGCCATGGCGGTCGCAAATCCGATGCCCAGGGTCGATCCGGTGACCAGGGCGCGTTTGCCGGTCAATTGCAAATCCATCTTTTTCTCCTTATTTGCAACCCGATTTTGAGGGCCGTTCAGTCCATATTGTGACGACGGAAAGGATCCAAACGGTTCTCAATGGCGGGATTTTTTCATCCATCACTCACTTCAACTATAGGGCCCTTACGGGATGAATGTCAAAGGGAATACAAAATGCAGGAAATCCGGTTTGGGTACTCTTTCATTGTTCTTGATAAAAGTCTTCTTCTATGATCGTCCAGTGCAGGCATTATCATGATACCGGAAATGCAACATACCGAAATCGTAAATATCCAACTTCCGTATTCCTATTTCAATTTTTTCCCATTGACTTTCGATTCAGCGGGTGAGAAATGGATAAGAAGACAGATAAACCATTGTATCCCATCCATCGTTGTCTACCAAGGACCGAAACAATGTACGGACGCAGCCTGGCAGGTCTCCTGTTTTTACTGGTCTTCCTGGTCGGACTCCCCGCTTACGCGCAGGAGACAATCACGCTTCAGGAAGATGGTCGCGCATACTTCGATTTCGGGGTTTTCGCTTTTGAAGAGGGCGATCTCAAAGATGCCGAAACCAACCTGAAAATTGCGCTCTCCCTCAGCCCGGACAATCCCTACGTCCATCATTACCTCGGTAAAACCTACCTGAAGATGGGCCGCTACGAGGAATCGATGACCTACCTGAACAAGGCGGCTTCCTTGGATTCGAAAATCCCCGGTCTTCAGTATGACCTTGCCTTTTTGCACTATAAAATGGGAAATCACGCCCGGGCCGCATCCCGGTTCCAGGCGATTGCCCAAGAAGATCCCGACCATGTTCTGGCCCATTACTATGCGGGAATCACCCTTTTTAAACAGGAACGCTACCCGGAAGCCACCGACTATTTCATCACGGCTGCGGAAAACAGCCCGACCATTCGGGCCAACGGATACTACTACGCCGGCATCTGCTATCAGAAAACCGGTGATATCGATAAATCACTGGCCATGTTCAACCGGGTCCTGGAAGCTCCCGAACCCGGCATTCTCGGTGAGAACGCCGCCCGCTGGATTGCGGCCCTCAAGCAGAAAGAAGTCCGACTGCGCCCTTTCAGCCTTTTCCTGAAAGCCGGCCGCCGATATGACGACAATGTCCGTCTGGACCCGGATGATATCGACCTCTTTTCCGATGAGTCGGATTGGGCCACGCTGTTGTATCTGACCGGCCAATATGATTTCCTGATTCGGGACCGGTATTCGGCCGGCATCGGCTACAGCCATTACCAGACCTGGTATGACGACCTGGATGCCTACAACCTGATCGGAACCCTTCCCCAACTCTTTCTTTCCTATAATTGGCAGCCGTTCATCCTGCGGTTCAATTATCAGCCGGTCTATTACTGGGTGGATTCGGACAGCTATCTCAGGCAGCATCGCCTGGAACCGGAGGCCTTATGGCGGGTGAACCGAAACCTTCTGACCCGTCTTTCCTACCGGTACCACGACAACCATTATTTTGAGGACGGGGAACGTACCGGGCATACCAACGAAGTCCTTGCAGACGCTTTTTACAGTGTATTGGACCAGCGGGGGCGCCTCTTTGCCGGATTCGGCTACGAAGACACCACCGCCTCCCAACCGGATGAGTTCTATACCCGATGGCGGGCCAGAGCCGGGGCGCGGTTTAATCTGCCCTGGCGCCTGGATCTCGGAGTATCCATGGAGTACCAGGACAAACAATACGACACCGCCGATCGGGTGTATGGGGTCGAAAGAAATGACGACCGGTTTATTGCCGGAGTCTCCCTGTCCCGCCGAATTTACAAAGAATGGCTGAAAATTCTGGCCGAGCATCGTTACACTCAGAACGACTCCAACATCAATGATTACGAATACACCCGTAATATTTCCACCTTGTCACTGACACTCACCTATTAAGACAGACTCGGGAGAGCCGAATATGGCCGGCATCAGACTTTTCCGCGATAAACAGGCGATCATCCTCGCTGTTTCTTTTCTCTGTTTTCTGGCTCAGGGATACGGATCATCCCTGACTGCTCAATCCGGCCTTCCGGATAACATTGTTACCCGGGAAAATTTCGATCCCGGCAACGGATCACCCATCGGGGAGGTGCAACTGGTTCAGGGGGAGGTCGCCGTCTTTCATGCAGACGAACCCGAGACCGGTTATCAGGTCACGTCGGGTATTCCGCTGTTTAAAGGAGACATTCTGGTCACCGGCAAGAAGGGAAAAGTCAGCCTGAAACTCAATGACGGCAGCATCTTGACCCTTGCTACCGAAACCCGGCTGGTCCTGAATGAAAGCATCTATGATCCTGAAGAGTCCGAAAACCGCAGTTCCTTCATTGGCCTGGGGGTGGGAAAGATTCGGTGCTGGGTCCAAAAACTGACCGGGTTTCGTCGTTCCGAATTTCAGGTCAAAACCAAAACCGCCATCGTCGGTGTTCGAGGATCCGATTTTATCGTGGAAGCCACTGACGATTATACCCGAGTGACCACCCTGGATGATACCCGGCTGGAGGTGGTCAGCCGCTACGGTCTCTGCGAAGACTTTCAGGATCTGGATGAAGAAAAGCTCCAGGATTGTATCGTCATGAGCACCACTCTCGAGGATTTCGAACAAACCCTGATCGAGGACAACGCCCTTCCCACCGAGATCGAGTCCATTCTTCCGGAAGAGATTGAAATGCTCAAGGAGGATTTCATCATTCGGCCGGATGATGACACCCTGACCCGAAAGGAACCCGGAGAACCGGAGATGGAGGGGGGAATACGAATATCCGAAGATCTGCTGGTAATGCCTGAAATCTCCGATCCGCGGATTGCAGGGGAACCCCTGGCTCCGGAGATTCTTCGAAGGGGGGACCGGGAAACCGTGTTTGATGAAACCGATGAAACCATGCTGGATTACCAGGAAGAGCGACTCGAAGACAAGCTGAACGAGCTGCCCCGCTTCCCCGAAGCGCCCAACCGCGACAATTAACCAAAGCCAGGAGAAACCCATGCGAGGGACCGCCCGTCGATTCAGGTTTTCCAGTATGATAAAGCCCTTTAACCTGTTAATCTTTTTGGTGATAACGTTGGCAGGCGCTTACAGC
>JBKHDE010000093.1:0-16542 GCA_046541495.1 Desulfococcaceae bacterium | reverse complement strand
AAAATACATATTTTATATGTATAGGTCAAGGAAATATTGTTAAAATTCTATTTGTATGCAAAGACTTATACATCGGCTACGTATCGTTGAAATTAAAACCGCGTACTTTCCAGTATCTCAGGATTGAAGGATGCGACAATAATGAAGGAGTAATCGATGCAACCCGACGCTTCCTATTTTTTGGATAAAGCCGGAATCCACACCCCGCTGGTCGGATTCTACGACACTCCGGACCCCTCCCCGTTTGAGCCGACGGTTCAGCCGGCCGAGGGACAATGGGCCTGTATTTTACGGTCACCTTTCTGATCAACCCCGATCAGCTGAGCCTTCTGGTCGCGGGGGCCCATTACCGGCACAGCGGCTTCAGCCCGCCCCGGGTAACGGCGCCCTTTTCCTCGGGATGCGGCCTGTTCGGCCCCGCATTTTCGAATCTCGACCGTCCGGACGCGGTTATCGGCGCCACGGATATTGCGGTGCGCCAATTCCTTCCTGCCGACATTCTGGCCTTTACCGTCACCAAGCCGATGTTCGAGCAGCTCTGCGCCCTGGATGAAAACAGCTTTCTCAACGGGCCGTTCTGGACTCAGGTCCGAAAAAAAAGGGGAATCGATTCAATAGATTCATGAATGCCGCCGTCGCCGCCCTGTTTTTCTCCGATATCGAAGTCCAATATACGCGATTCACCCTATTTCTATTTTCGTTCCCGACGTTTAAAATTACATCTAATGAAAATGATCCCCGGAAAACTGGGAGAAGAAGAGAAAGGCGGCCCGGCCGAACCCAGGCAATGCTGTTGCGCAAGTGAACCATGAATCAGACCGAAAACCTATGCCGTAGACGAAAAAATGCTTCCACCCCCGAGCATACTTGTGAACTCCCCGATTTCTATCATTTGTTGATGCGGCAAAGCCGGGATATCATTCTCTTTGTCCGGCGGGAGGACGGCCGGATTCTCGAAGCGAGCACGGCCGCCGAACGTGCTTACGGTTACACCCGGGATGAAATCCTCGAAATGACCGTTTTCGACCTGCGGGAAGATGAAAGTCTGCCGTTGATCCCCAGGCAGATGGCCGATGCGGCCGACCGGGGCATTCTTTTTGAAACCCTTCACCGTCGAAAAGACGGCACTGTGTTTCCGGTGGAAGTCAGCTCACAGGGGGCGAAACTGAAGGGGCTGGACCTTCTGGTCAGCATTGTTCGAGATATCAGCGATCGAAAGCAGGCCGAAAAACTGCTTCAGGAATCCCATTCCTTCAACGAATTCCACCTGCGCCAGCTCAACGCCGTCATCCATCAGATGACGGAAGGGCTGGTGATTTTCGATCCGCAGGGAAATCTTCTGGACATGAACCCCGCCGCCCTGGCCATTCACGGATTCGATACCGTCGACACGCTTCAGAAGCACCTGGACACCCTTCCGAATGTTTTCGAACTGTACAATCTGGACGGCGAACCGCTTCCCACCGAAGACTGGCCCATCGGCCGGGTGCTGCGGGGCGAGTCTTTCAATTCATCTGAAGCCCGGGTGCGCCGAGTGGATATCGAAAGAACCTGGATCGCCTCTTACGGCGGCGCCCCGGTCTTAGACCGCGACGGCAACATGCTGCTGGCCATCGTCACCATGCGCGACGTCACCGACCGGAAACGGATGGAGGACGCCCTGCGCCTCAGTGAACAACAGGCACAGCGGTCCGCGGCCGAAGCCGAAGAGCGGCGGACACAGCTTCAGGTATTGATCGAGAACTCCCCGATGGAGGTCACCCTGGCCGATGCCCGTGGCCGCATCCTCTACAGCAATCCGGCGGCCTTGAAGCTGCACGGATTCACCAGCCTGGAGGAGTTCCGGTGGAATCTCGATACCCTGGCCGAATCCATCGAAGCCCGCACCCCGGAAGGCCGCTTGATTCCGGTTTCCGAGTGGCCCATGACGCGGGCACTGAAAAAAGAAACGGTCCGGGGAATGGAAATGCGGATTCACAACCGCCTGACCGGCAAACATTGGATCGGCCTGATCCATGCCACCCCGGTCTTCAATGAAGCCGGCGACGTCTCCTACGTTGTGATCGTCAGTCAGGACATCACCGAAATTCGACAGGCCGAGATCCGCCGCCGGGAGAGTGAAGCCTGGCTGGGACTGGCTCTGGATGCGGGCCGCATGGGCACCTGGGACTGGAAGGTCGACACCGACCGGGTGAAATGGTCCGAGGGTTTTTATTCCCTGATGGGATATCGGCCTGATGAGATAGAGCCGGGCTATACCGCTTTTCGCAACCGGGTGCATCCGGAGGATGTGGCATACCGAAACCGGATCATGCGCGAAGCTATGGAACAGCGCCGGGAATATACCTGCGAATACCGCCTGGTCTGGCCCGACGGGTCGGTGCACTGGGTGGAAGCCCGGGGCCGGTTCATGTACGACGCTGCGGGAGAACCGGTTCGCATGTACGGCGTGCTGTCTGACATCGACCAGCGCAAGCGGTCGGAACAGGATTTCAAACAACTCCATGCCGAACTGGAAGACCGGGTGGCCCAACGCACCGCCGAAGCTGAAAAGCGGGCGCGACAGCTTCAGCACCTGGTTCTGGAACTCTCCGACGCCGAAGACCGGGAGCGCCGGCAGATTGCCATGGTGCTGCACGATGACCTGCAGCAGTATCTGGCGGCCCTCCATTTCGCCCTGGAGACCCTGATCCCCAAAGAGCGGGTCGACGATGAGCTGGAAAGCCGAATCGATTACCTGCACCGGCTGATCGACAACAGTATTCAGAAGTGCCGCGATCTGTCCCATGAACTCAGCCCGCCGGTACTTCACCAGCTCGGTCTGCTGGCCGCACTGGAATGGCTGGCCAACGACATGGAGAAAAAGCATGGGATGGAAATCCTGCTGAATGTCGATACCGAGGCCGAACCCGATTCACCGGTGCTCGCCGCCATGCTGTTTCGCTCGATCAAAGAGCTTTTGTCCAACGCGGCCAAATATTCCGGGGCCGACACCGCCGTCGTTCAAGCCCATGGAGAAAACGGCCATATCCGGATTCGGGTCCGGGACGAAGGCCAAGGCTGTGATATCGCCGATCTCAAATCCAAACAGGGCACCGACCCGGGGTTCGGCCTCTTCAGCATCGAGGAGCGGATTCATTTCCTGGGCGGCCGGGTCGAGATCGACTGCACCCCCGGCGGCGGCTTTGAAGTGACCCTTCATGTTCCCAGACAGCCGGCTCGGAAATCAGCCCGACCGGCCGATGTACCCGGTTCCGAAATTCGAATCGAAAAATCGGCCGAACCGGATCGGGAAGGAAAAACCCGCCCCACAGCCCGTATCCGGGTTTTACTGGCCGACGACCACGCGGTCATGCGCGAGGGGCTGGCCAATCTCATCAAGGGAGAGCCGGACATGGAAGTGGTGGCCCAGGCCGAAAACGGTAAACAAGCGCTGGAATTGGCCGGCGAAATCAACCCCGACATCATCCTCATGGACATCACCATGCCGATCATGGACGGCATCGAATCCACCGCCCGCATCCATGAAGCCTACCCGAAAATCCGCATCATCGGCCTCAGCATGCACGACGACCCCGCCACCCGCGAACGGATGCTCCAAGCCGGGGCCTCCGGCTACGTTTGCAAAGGAGATGAGGCCCAGGGGTTGTTGGGAGAAGTCCGGCGGGTTGCAAGTCGCTCTTTGGGGTAGACCAATTCCACTTTCAGAAATTTCAAAGCTTCAATCTGAAAAAAGTTCTTCGAAGTTGAAGGTGCCGGCATCTTTAAAGGTGAAGTCCGCCAATTGAACTTCGGCATCAAAAGACTTCAGCACCTTTTCGATCGCTTCCTGGTCCGTTCCAGCGCTCAATGCTCTTTTGATCCGGTTGAGAACTTCCTGATCCACTTCAATAACACATTTCACCACTCCCATAGCATTCCTCCTTTTTCCTGAATTTTTCTTATCTTCCTGCTTCGGCCTTTGCAAGTCCTATGTAGATATTCAGAAATTAAGAATACCATCCGGACGCCGCCAGGGGATGGATCCCCCGGCTGAATCCGAAAAGGCCTCTGAAGCGGGCTCGGATGTGGGGGAGAATTACAATCCATACACAATTATTTAAACTAAAATACAGCCTCCCCCCTATTTCCAACCCGCTTCCGGTATGATGGGTTTAAGAATGGAAAGGAGGTTTGGAATGAATCACAAAAAACTTTTACCGCTTCTTCTGGTATCGCTTCTGTGGCTGACCGGATGCCAAACCCCGGCCGGTCCGGTGGCGGAAACACCGGAAAACGGGGCGGCCACGGCGGAGTTCAATTCCCGGGTGTATGAAGATCTGTCCGGTGAAGCCGGAAAAGTGTTCCGGGTGGACAGCGACGCCTCCACCGTCCACATTTTTTTATGGCGGGGCGGGCCCATGGCCGCCAAGGGCCACAACCATGTGCTGGCGGTCAAACAGATGCGGGGGGCGGTCTATCTGCCCGAAGACATGCTCTCGAATGAGGCCCGGTTCGACATCGTTTTTCCGGTCAAACAGATCGCGGTCGACCCGATGCCGCTTCGGGAACAGATCGGGGGCGCCTTCACCGGAACCGGGATGACCGAGAAAGGGGCCCGGGGAACCCGACAGAACATGCTCGGTGAAAAAGCGCTGAATGCGGATCGCTTTCCCAGAATCGGGCTCAGCTCGAATCGATTTTACGGCGAGCCGCCCAAGCTGGTGCTCGACACCGCCGTTACCATCCACGGAATTCAACGCCGCCGATTGATTCCGATCACTCTGAATGTGGAAAAAGACCGCCTCACCGCCCGGGGCGCATTTGCTGTTTTACAGACCGATTTCGGGATCGAGCCCTTCAGCGCGATGGCCGGGGCCCTCTACCTGCTGGACCCGCTGATGGTGGAATTCGAGATTGTCGCCCGAACCGGGCAGACGCCTTGACCTGTAAACGGATGAAACTGGATTTCGAGCTGATCGTCAATTTTGTGGTGGCCATGCTCGCCATCGTCAACCCGGTGGAAAAGATTCCGCTCTGGGTGGAGGCCTCCGAAGGGGGACAGAAGGGATTTCAGTGGCGTCTGGCCGGGCTGATCATTTTATCAAGCGCGCTGATTCTGCTTCTGTTTCTGCTGATGGGCAAACAGATCATGGGTCTTCTTCAGCTCAACCTGGCCAGTTTTAAGATCGGCGGCGGGTTGATCCTGCTTCAGTTCGGCTTCAGCATGCTCAAGGGCGCGGCGGTGGAACTGGAAAAAGAGGATATCGATCGAACCGGCACCCTCAACCGCCGGGTGCTTCAGCGGTATCAGCAGGTCTTCATTCCCATCGGGGTGCCGGTCATCGCGGGCCCGGGCGCCATCACCACCGTCATCATCTACGGCTCCCAGAGCGGCGAATTTCAGACCAAGCTTTTTTTGAGCATCGCCCTGATAGGGGTGCTGGCGATTCTCTATCTCACCCTCCTGTCCGGCCCTTACATCCAGAAACTGACCGGCCAGCTTCCGCTGAAGCTATCCTCCAGAGTGTTCGGAATGATTCTGATCGCCATCGCCGTTCAATTCATGGTGGAAGGGCTGGTGGAGGTCTTTCCGGGGTGGGTGAACGAATGAAATTCAAGAAGATTTTCAAATACATCGGTATTTTTTTTGCTGTGCTTCTGATTCTGCTGCTGGTGATTCTCATCGCCTTTGACTGGAACTGGTTGAAGCCCTATCTGAACGACCGCCTCAGCGACCTCAGCGGCCGGTCTTTGGTGATCGAAGGGGATATCGACGTCGACCTGGGCTGGACCACCCGAATCGAGCTGGAAGACTTGCGGTTCGAAAATGCAGATTGGGGAAGCAAACCCCAGATGGCCCGGGTCGAAGCCGCGGAAATCGATGTGAAACTCATGCCGCTTCTGGACGGAAACATTATTCTTCCCCGACTTCGACTGAAAAAACCTTGGCTGCTGCTGGAAACCTCGGAACAGGGCCGCGGCAACTGGAATCTCTCCCCGGATTCCGATGCCCAAAAGGCCGAAGAGCCCCCCGGAACCGACCTGCCGGTGATCGAGTCTTTGATGATCGAAGACGGAGAAATCCGATACCGCGATCCCTCCGCAGGCACCGACCTTCAGGGCGCCATCGCCACCGAACCCGCCGACGACGGCGGCCACCGGATCATTATCGATGCCGATGGGCAGCTTCTGGACAGTCCGCTGGCTTTCCGTTTCACCGGCGACCCCCTGACCGATCTTCAGGAAACCGGCATCACCTATCAAGCCCGCATGACGGCGGAAATGGGCCAAAGCCGGGGAGAAGCCGAGGGGGTAATTCATCAGCCTCTCCATTTTAAGGGAATGGACCTGAAGGTCACCATTCAAGGCCCCGATTTCTCCACCCCGGCGGCCCTCTGGGATGACGACTTTCCGGAAACCCCGCCCTACCGGATCGATACCCATCTGATTCTGGAGAACGGGGTCTGGAAGTTGACGGAATCCACCGCCTCCCTGGGGGAGAGCGATTTCACCGGCTCGATCATCATTGATCCGACCGCTGATCCGCTTGCCATTATCGCCGATCTCGATTTCGATCTCCTCGATGTCGAACAGCTGACCGCCATCTTTAAAGGGGAGGAGAAAACCGAACCGGAAGCCTCTTCCGAAACGGGTCTGGATGCGTCTTTCCTCACCGGCCTGAATGCCGATATTCAAGTCCGGGCCGATTCCATTGTCATGCCGAAGGTGTCGGTGAATCGGGGCGGTTTTCATCTTCTGCTGGAGGACGGGCGGCTTCGCATCGATCCTCTGGAACTGAAACTGGCCGGCGGTACGGTGAAGGCATCGGCCACCGCACAACCGGCCGATCCCGGCATAAAAGGCAGCGCCGTTCTCGATTTTACAAACATCGACCTGAGCCAACTCGACATCGGCGGTGAGTACGCCGGTGCGGTGTCCGGCCGATTGGTGCTGGATCTTCCCCCGACTCAGCACATGGATCGAATTTGGGCCGGGTTGAACATCCAAAAAAGCCGTCTGCGCTACCAGGATTCGACCGCCGACACCGACCTCACCGCCGATTTTCAAACCGAGATAAAAGAAGGGGAGCGCCTTTTTCAGGCGGCGGTTTCCGGTGAATATGAGGGCCGATCCCTGGATCTGTCGGTCGGCGGGGGTGCGGTATCGGATTTGCTCGACCCGGAAAAACCGACTCCTCTTTCGGCATCCGGCGCCGTCAATGAACAAGCCGTTCAGTTCAATGCCGATCTGGTGCGGCGAGAAGGCGCCTGGAACCTGGAAAACATGGATGCCCGATTGGCCGACAGCGATCTTCAGGGGGATATTCGGGTGGACACCGGCGGAGAACGGCCCGAATTCGTAGCCGACTTGACCTCGGAAACCTTGAATGTGGAGCGGCTGACCGCCTTCGCAAAAGCGCTGACCGACGCGGGAAGGCCCTCCAAAAAAACCGCTCAAGAGGGCCGACCCGAAAGCGGAAAGGATGAAAAAACCGATTCCCCGAAAAAAGCCGAACCGGTCGAGCTGAAGATGCTGACTCGATTCGATGCGGACATCGAGATTCAAGCAGATCGGATCATCGTTCCGGATATTCCGCTGAAGGATGTCCGCCTTGATCTGGATCTTCAAGACGGCCGGCTCACGGTGTCGCCCTTGAAATTCGATCTGCGCGGCGGCACAGTCACCGCCGAAGTCTCCCTGGATGCGGCCGATGATCCCTTGAGCGGCACCCTGGATGCAACCTTTGAACAGCTCGATCTGGCTGAAATTCTGGACCCCTTTACCGATCTTGATTCGGATGAACTCGGCGTCCTGAGCGGCAATCTCGATATAACCCTTACCCAGAACGATCCGACGGCCCTAAACCAGGACATCCTTTTTCCCTATCTGGGCACCCTGAAAATCGAGGAAAGCCGGTTCACCTATGTAAATTCATCCAAAGACACCGACTTGACCCTTTCGGTTCCAACGCTCCCCGCTGGCGACCGGGAACTGCCCGCCCGCATCACCGGTGACGGCCGATACCGGGGTGAGCCGTTCGACCTCTCGTTTCGGGGCGACCCCCTGCTCGACCTCCGGGAGCCGGATGATCCCTATTCCCTTCACCTGGTGATGGAAGCGGCGGATACCCGGGCGGAAATATCCGGAGAAGTCCGGCGGGCGTTTGATCTCAAGGGCTTCGACATCACCCTCGACATGGCAGGCCCAAACCCGGCCCGGCTCTATCCGCTGATCGGGGTCTCTCTGCCGGACCTGCCGCCCTATGACCTGAAGGGCCGACTCTCTCTCAGCAACGGCGTCTGGAAATTTCAAAATTTCGATGGCCGGGTGGGAGACAGCGACCTGAGCGGAGACATTCGCATCGACACGGCCGGAGAAAAGCCGGACCTGACCGCCGATCTCTCCTCGGTAAACCTCGATTTCGACGATCTCGCCGGGCTCGTGGGGGCCGCGCCCGGTACCGGCCCGGGTGAAACCGCATCCCCCGCCCAGAAGCGGAAAGCGAGACGGGAAGCTCGTGATCAGGAAGTTCTGCCTGAAGAGCCTTACGGAATGGAACGGATCAAAGCCATGAATGCGGCCGTTGCATACCAGGCCAAACGGGTACATGCCCCGGATCTGCCCCTGGATGAGGTGGATATCGATTTCAATCTTGAAGGCGGCGGCATGATGTTCAAACCATTGAAATTCGACATCGGAGAGGGTTCGGTGGATATGAGCCTGTCGCTCGAACCCAAGGACGGCACCTTACAAGGCATGGTCGAGGCCGAGATCAAACGGGTCGACCTGAAGCGGATCCTGAAGCAATTCGAGATTGCGGACGAAAGCGCCGGGGTGATCGGCGGACGGGCCAAATACTGGTTTCAGGGAATGTCCATTGCCGATCTGCTGGCTTCGGCGGACGGCGGCGCCTATCTCTTGATGACCGGCGGCAAGCTCGACAGCCTGCTTATCGAACTGGCCGGACTGGATGCGGGAGAGGCGATTATCTCCTATTTCGCAGATACCGAAGCGGTGCAGATCAACTGCAGCTATGCCGACCTGCACGCCAAAGACGGTGTCATGACCCTGGAAAAATTTATTGTGGATACGGTCGATACCCTCTTCTCCATCTCCGGCACCATCCGCTTCGGGGAGGAGACCCTGGATCTGCTGATCCATCCCCACCCCAAAGACTTCAGCCTTTTTGTGGCGCGATCTCCACTGCACATCACCGGCTCTTTCGAGAACCCCGAGGCTTTTCCGGACCGCTCGGCCCTGGCCGTCCGGGGCGCTGCGGCCCTGGGTCTGGGTTTGGTGGCGGGACCCGCCGCCATTCTTCCGCTGATCGAGACCGGCGCCGCTGATGAGCCGCCCGCCTGCCAAGGCATGATCGAATCCATCAAAGAGGCCCAATGAGAAAGGAGACTGTCTTGCGCCGCTCCCTCTTTTTTTACCTCATCCTTCTGACCGCGCTTATTTTGCTCTGCGGATGCACCGCCGCCGATCTGACGGGCGAACCGGTCGGCACCGAGGACTCGGACCTGGCGGTCCGGGTCAAGGCGGCCCTGATCCGCTCTCTTGAACTGAATGCCGCCCCCATCGATGTGGAATCGGTGGAGGGCGGCATTCGACTGCGGGGCTTTGTGGAAAACGAGGGCCAAAAAGCGACCGCCGAACGGATCGCGGGTGGAGTGGAAGGCGTGTCAAAGGTGGTGAATGACATTCAGGTCAAATGAACCCGTCCTTCCCGTCGCCCGGGAAAAACGGATCGTGATTTTCCATTTTTCAATGTTTCCGTTAGGGCTGGTGGAGGTTTTTCCGGGGTGGGTGAACCAATGAAGTTCAAAAGGGTGCTCAAATACATCGGTATTGTTTTTGCCGTACTGTTGATTCTGGTCCTGGTGATTCTCATCGCCTTCGACTGGAACTGGTTGAAGCCCTATCTGAACGACCGCCTCAGCGACATCAGCGGTCGGTCGCTGGTGATCGACGGGGATATCGACGTCAGCCTCGGGTGGACCACCCGAATCGAACTGGAAGCCCTGCGCTTCGACAATGCCGATTGGGGCAGTGAACCTTACATGGCCCGGGTCGAAGCCGCGGAGATCGAGGTGAAGGTGATGCCGCTTCTGGACGGAGAGGTCATTCTTCCCCGGGTTCGGCTGAAAAAGCCCCGGCTGCTGCTGGAAACCTCAAAACAGGGCCGCGGCAACTGGAATCTCTCCCCGGATTCCGATGCCCCGCGGGCCGAAGAGACCCCCGGAGTCGACCTGCCGGTGATCGAGTCTTTGATGATCGAAGCGGGCAAAATCCGATACCGCAATCCCTCCTCAGACACCGACCTCAAGGGGGCCATCGCCACCGAACCTGCTGAAAACGGCGGCCACCGGCTCATCATCGAGGCCGACGGCCGACTTCTGGAGAGTCCGCTGGCTTTCCGTTTCACCGGCGACCCGCTGACCGATCTTCAGGAAACCGGCATCACCTATCAGGCCCGCATGACCGCTGAAATGGGCCAAAGCCGGGGGGAGGCCGAGGGAGTGATTCACCAGCCCCTCAATTTTCAGGGAATGGACCTGATGGTCACCTTTCAGGGCCCCGATTTTTCCACCCCGGCGGCCCTCTGGGATGACGACTTTCCCGAAACCCCGCCCTACCGCATCGACACCCAGCTGATTCTGGAAAACGGGGTATGGAAGTTGAGGGAATCCACCGCTTCCCTGGGGGAGAGCGATTTCACCGGCTCGGTGACCATCGATCCCACGGTTGATCCGCTTGCCGTCACCGCCGATCTCGATTTCGATGTTCTCGATGTCGAACCATTGACCGCCCTGTTCGACCAGCCGGAGACCGAACCGGAAGCCCCTTCCGAAACCCCGCTGGACGCATCCTTCCTCACCGGCCTGAATGCCGATATTCAAGTGCGGGCGGATGCCGTTCTCATGCCGAAGTTTCCGGTGAATCGGGGCGGTTTTCATCTTCTGCTGGAGGACGGGCGGCTTCGCATCGATCCTCTGGAACTGAAACTGGCCGACGGAACGGTGAACGCATCGGCCACCGCACAACCGGCCGATCCCGGGATGAAAGGCAGCGCCGTTGTCGATTTTAGAAACATCGACCTGCGTGAATTCGATATCGGCGGTGAAAATGGCGAAGTGGTGTCGGGCCGATTGGTGCTGGAACTTCCTCCGACGCAATATGCAGATCGGATTTGGGCCCGGTTGAACATCCAAAAAAGCCGTCTGCGCTACCAGGAACCTGCCTCGAAAACCGATCTTGCCGCTGATTTTCAAACGGAGGACACAGACGGGGATCGCCGGATTCAGGCGGATATCTCCGGTGAATATCAGGGCCGGTCCCTGGATCTCTCGGTTTCCGGCGGTGCGGTATCGGAGTTGCTCGACCCGGCAACACCGAATTCTGTTTCAGCCTCGGGCACCGTCAATGAACAAGCGGTTCAGCTGAATGCCGATCTGGTGCGGCGAGAAGGCGCCTGGAACCTGGAAAACATGGATGCCCGATTGGCCGACAGCGATCTTCAGGGGGATATTCGGGTGGACACCGGCGGAGAACGGCCCGAATTCGTAGCCGACTTGACCTCGGAAACCTTGAATGTGGAGCGGCTGACCGCCTTCGCAAAAGCGCTGACCGACGCGGGAAGGCCCTCCAAAAAAACCGCTCAAGAGGGCCGACCCGAAAGCGGAAAGGATGAAAAAACCGATTCCCCGAAAAAAGCCGAACCGGTCGAGCTGAAGATGCTGACTCGATTCGATGCGGACATCGAGATTCAAGCAGATCGGATCATCGTTCCGGATATTCCGCTGAAGGATGTCCGCCTTGATCTGGATCTTCAAGACGGTCGGCTCACGGTATCGCCCCTGAAGTTGGATCTGCACGGCGGCACAGTCACCGCCGAGGTCTCCCTGGATGCGGCCGATGATCCCTTGAGCGGCGCCCTGAATGCGACATTTGAACAGCTCGACCTGGCTGAAATTCTGGACCCCTTCACCGGTATTGATTCGGATGAATTCGGAACCCTGAGCGGCAATCTCGATATAACCCTCACCCGGGCCGATTCGACGGCCCTGGACCGGGACATCCTTTTCCCCTATCTGAGCACCCTGCAAATCGAGGAAAGCCGGATCAGCTATGTAAATTCATCCAAAGATACCGACTTGACCCTTGCGGTTCGAACACTTCCCGCCTCCGGCCGGGAACTGCCCGCCCGCATCACCGGTGACGGCCGATACCGGGGCGAGCCGTTCGACCTGTCGTTTCGGGGTGATCCCCTGCTCGACCTGCGGGAATCGGAAATCCCTTACTCCCTTGATTTGGAAGTCAAATCGGGCCGAACCCGGGTCCGGGCCGACGGTCATGTCCGACCGGTATTCGACCTGGACGATGTTGAGATCACACTGGAGATAGACGGGGAAAACCCGGCCCACCTCGATCCGTTCATCGGCCTGGACCTGCCCGACATGCCGCCTTATGATCTGCGGGGGCTGCTCATCCGGTCCGAAAACGTGTGGAAGTTTCAGGATTTCAAAGCCCGGGTCGGAAACAGCGATTTGAGCGGCGGTCTTCGTTTCGAAACCTCGAAAAAGCGGCCGCTGTTGACCGCCGAATTGACATCCCGACACATCGACTTGGACGAACTGATCCGCCCGGGGGCGGAAACGGTTTCAGAGCGAAAAGGAGATGACGCCCGCCTGGAAAAGCCGGAATCCTGGCTGCCCGATAAATCCTTCAATCCGGAACCGCTGAGGAGGTTCGACGCGACGGTCGAATACCGGGGGGAAGAAGTCAAGGTCGGCAACCTGCCGATTGAGAAGGTGGTCGTGGAATTCAATCTGGAAGCCGAGCGGGGAATTTTCGATCCCCTCGAGTTCAGGATCGGGGGCGGATCGGTGCATACACTTCTCGATTTTGAAATCGGTCGGGACACCGTCCAGGGCATGATCGAAAGCGAATTTCGAACGGTCGATCTGGAACAGGTATTCAACCGCTTCGACATCGCGGAACAGAGCTTCGGAATCATCGGGGGGCGAGCCAAATACTGGATGGAAGGGGATTCCGTCGCCCGACTATTGGCATCGGCGGACGGCGGCAGCTATCTTCTGATGACCGGAGGCCGACTCGACAGACTCCTGGTCAACCTGGCCGGTCTCGATGCATGGGGGATATTGACCGACTTTTTCGGCGGCAAGGAAACGGTGGAAATCGAATGTGCCTACGCGGATCTCCATTCCGAAAGCGGTGTTATGATTCTGGAGACATTTCTGGTGGATACCGAAGACACCCTTTTTTCGGTTTCGGGAAGCATCGATTTCGAGCAGGAGTCCTTTGACCTGGTTATTCGCCCGCATCCGAAGGGGTTATCCCTTTTCACCTTTCGTTCGCCCCTGAACATGACCGGATCATTCCATGATCCGAAAGTGTTTCCGGATCGGTCGACCCTTCTCACCCGAGGCGCCTTTTCCCTGGGGATGGGCCTGGTTGCGGGCCCGGCCGCATTGCTGCCGCTTATCGAAACGGGTACCGGGGGTCGATCGGGCAAGTGTCGGGGAATGATCGAAGCGCTCGAGTAGAGAAAACAACCGGACAAGGAGGAGAAGGATGAGCAGCGGTACGATTCGGACCTGTCTGATAACGGCTATTTTTCTGAGCGGGTGTGCGGGCATATTTTCCGATCCCGCCCCGGACCAAGCCGAGTTGACGGTTCAGGTGAAGGCGGCCGTCATCCGGGCCATTCCCGGAGACGCCCCGGCCATCCATGTGGAGGTCAAAGACGGTACCGTTCATTTGAGGGGGTTTGTGGAAACCGAGGCCGTGAAAAGAGAAGCGGAAGAAGCCGCACGATCGGTGGAGGGAGCGGACCGGGTGGTTAATGAGATTCAGTTGAAATGATTTCGTGCGGGAACTGATCGACCGGCGCCATAAGTACCTGTGCATATATTTCCGTACCTGATTTTGTAGGGGCAATCCCCCTGTGGTTGCCCCGGCTAAGGGCAGGCACGGGGGCCTGCCCCTACGGATGTTATGAAATTATTGATGAGGTACTTATCCGCCGTTTTCCTTTTTCGGCATTTTAAGATAATAAGGATTTTTCAACCTTGGAATACATAATTCTATACATTCTTTTTTTCAGCCGATCTTTATATCCTCACGGGTATGTTGTAAGACTCGATTTCCGGTCATCCAAAACATTCTTGAAAACTGAGCCATTCAGCAGCAATTTGTCATCCTGAGGAATCATCCCATGTCATCGAAAAAGACGCGCCTGCCGGCCCTCTTCATTCTGCTTCCAATTCTCTGGTGCCTCGTTTACGTGCCCTTCGCATTCGGGCAGGAGACCGATCGCTCGGCCTCGTCGAACGGTATTTCCGACAATGAGATTCAACGTCTGATCCAGGTTCTGGAAGATCCCGAGGCCCGGGAAAAACTGATTCAGCAGCTCACGATCCTGTCCCGGGCCGAGGCGGAAACCGCACCCGAAGAAGAGGTCGATACCGCCGCCGCCCGAATGTTGCAGGGGATTTCCCAACGAATGGAATCGGTGACCGATGCCATGATGAAAGTGGCCGGTACGGTCAACCGGCTGCCCCAAGGGCTGGAGTGGGCCGATCGCCAGATCCGGCACCCTGAGAACCGGGCGTTCTGGATCGAGGTGTCGGTCAATATCGGGGTCGTGGTGCTTCTGGGAATCGTGCTCTTCCATTTTTCCCGGTTTCTGTTCAAGCGGCCCCGCCGAGCCTTGGCGGAAAACGGCGAATATTTTCCGGTCTGGAACAGGCTATTGCGCCTTTTCGCCCGGTTCGTGCTCGACCTGGTGCCGATCGCCCTTTTCGCCCTTTCGGTCTATGTGATTCTGGGCTTTTTTCATCCGCTGCCCAAAACAAGGCTGGTCGTGCTGGCATGGGCCCATGCCTTTATTCTCAACAGGCTGGTGATCGTGGCATCCCGGGCGATCTTTTCGGCCAGGGCCCCGAAACTGCGCCTGCCACGGTTCACGGATGAAACCGCCCACTACCTTGAAATCTGGACCAAACGGCTTTCCGGGGTGATCATCTACGGGTATGCGGCCCTTCAGGCGGCCCTTCTGCTGGGAATGGACCAACAGTTGTATGATGGTACTCTGCGATTGTTCGGGCTTCTGATCGCGCTTCTTCTGATCGTGTTCGTGCTGCAGAACCGGCAGCGGGTGGGGGATCATCTGCGAAATATCGGAAAGCACCGAAAAGCCGAGCACAAACCGGTTCTGCGCCGCACCCTGGAACAGGCGGCCCGCCTCTGGCACATTCTGGTGATTTTCTACATCCTTCTCTTTTACGCGGTCTGGGTCCTGAAGATGCCCGGCGGCGCCTATTATCTGCTGAAAGGGACGGTCTTGTCCCTGCTGGCGGTGGTGATCGGAATCGCACTCCTGCGCTCCATTCATCCCCTTTTCCATAAGCAGATTCGAATTTCCGCGGACCTGTCGGAACGGTTTCCCCGGCTGGAACACCGGGTGAACCAGTACATGGAGATCATTTACAAAGGAATCCGCATCGTCGTGATCGCTCTGGTGATTCTGGCAATTCTTCAGGCCTGGGGCGTGGATTCCTTCGGATGGCTGGCCGGCGATACCGGTCAACTGGTATTGGAAACGCTGTTGAGCGTGATCGGCATTCTGGCGCTGGCGTTTATCGTCTGGGAGGCGGCCAACACCTATATCGAGAAATACCTTCAGGCCAAAACCGAAGACGGCGTCACTCAGGTTTACAGCGCCAGAACACGCACCCTGATGTCGGTCATCCGCAAAGCCCTGCTGATTACATTGGTCGTGATCACCACCCTGACCGTACTCTCGGAACTCGGGGTGGATATCGCGCCCCTGCTGGCCGGGGCCGGGGTATTGGGCCTGGCCATCGGGTTCGGTGCTCAGAAGCTGGTGCAGGATGTCATCACCGGGGTCTTCATCCTGCTGGAAGACCAGATCTCCGAAGGGGATGTGGTCAACGTCGGCGGCAAGGCCGGCCTGGTGGAGGCGGTGGATATTCGAACCCTCCGGCTTCGAGATCTCTCCGGCACGGTTCATACCCTGCCCTACAGCGCCATCGACTCGGTCAGCAACCTGACCAAGGGGTTTTCATTCTATGTCTTTGATGTGGGGGTGGCCTACCGGGAAGATGTGGACGAAGTTATGGCGGTGCTTCAGGAGATCGGCGCCGAGATGCAGAATGATCCCGAATATGGAAAGGTTATTCTGGAGCCGCTGGAGGTTCTGGGCGTCGACGCCTTCGCCGACAGCGCGGTGATCGTCAAAGCGAGAATCAAAACCGTCCCGATCCAACAGTGGTGGGTGGGCCGCGAGTTCAACCGCCGCATGAAGAAAAGATTCGACGAACTCGACATCGAAATCCCCTTCCCGCATCAGACCCTTTATTTCGGCGTGGATAAAGAGCAGAAGGCGCCGCCGGCCCGGGTTCGGATTTTGTCGAAAAATGGAGAAGAACTTTCACATGAAGCGTTTCAGGCGGAACCCGGGGAGCGGGAGCCGGCGAAAACGGTTGAAGGTGATGGTGAAAACACTTGAAA
>JBKHDE010000092.1:0-16543 GCA_046541495.1 Desulfococcaceae bacterium | reverse complement strand
CAAAAGGGCGGCCAGGGTGTCGATCCGGTCCTGTACCGCGTCTGTTTCCCGAATCCCGGGGTCGGGGGTGGGCGGGCTGTTCTCAAGTAAAATCGGGGTTTCCGCCTTCTTTTCGATCTCGACCGGAACCGCCACCGGTTCGACTTGTTCGACCTCATCCTGCATTCGGTGCCCCTCCATGAGGAGGTACATCAGCGGCTGGTCGATCTCCGGGCAGTTTTTTCGGCACCCTTCTTCCACCTCGATGACGGCCCGCTCCCAGAACAGAAGCCGGTACAGAGCCGGTTTCCCGGTTTCGCCTTCGGCTTCCGCCGCGATCACATTCCCGAGCCGGCAGAAGATGCGCCCCCGTTTGTTTTTGGATTTGACGATCAGGGTGCAGGTTTTCTGTTCCAGGTCTACCAATTGAAGAAAGGACGCAAGGCTGATTCCGTGAATGCGTCCGCCGCCGGTGATCCTCAACTCTTGTAAAACGGATTCGACCACGACATCCATATCCAGGGGTTTGGTAAAATGGTCGGCCACCTGAAAATGGGCCATGCCCGATTCCATTCTTCGGGTGTAATTGCGGGCCATGGCCATCGCCCGGGTCGCCGGAAATTTTTTTTTCAGATAGGCCAGCAGTTTGAGGCCGTCGATATTGGGCAGATCCAGTTCGGTGATGACCAGATCAATGGAATGGGACTCCAGAAGTTTGGCCGCCTGCCGGGCATCCTCGGCGGTATGGATTCCGATCTCCTCATACGGCTTGAGTTCGTATGAGAGATGATTTCGATTGGCGGGATCATCATCGACGATCAGGATATTCTTCACGGCAGCGGAACCCTTGGAAACTTCAAATAATGATAAAAATTCATTTTCTAGATTATGATAGTGAAACGGTTTCTGCGTGTCAAGCCATAATGGCGAATGAGGCGAATGACCCAACGATCGGGTGCGGCGGGGAATGGTTTCTCGAAGACCCTGATGGCTTCGGTATTCGAATGGCCTAATATAACTCATATTTTACGAGTCGCCCGTCCAGAGGACCGTTTCGAAGCGGTTTTTTCCAGGCCGGTTTGAGTCCCACCCGTTTGATCAGTTCCCGATCACCGAAATAGAGAAAGGCGGCGGACCCTTTGCACCGCTGTTTCAGAAAATCCCCGAACGCCGCTATTAAATCCCCGACTGCCGGTTTATCGCCCATCCGGACTCCATACGGCGGATTACAGACAAGGACGCCGTCTTCCAGGCCCGACATGTCCTGAAATCGAGCCTGAGTGATACGGACCCTTTCTCCGTGGGGCAGGGTTCGTGTGTTTTCCAGTGCGATGTCCACCGCACGGGTCGAAGCATCGCTGCCTTGAATCCGTCCCGCAGGCAGCGGATGGATTTCTTGGTCCGCATCCTTTTTGACCGCCCGCCACAGTGTTTCGTCGAAATCCGGCAGAAATTGAAACCCGAATCGGGGTCGCAGAAAACCCGCCGGAATTCGGGCGCCGTGCATAAGACCTTCGCAGAGCAGGGTTCCGGCGCCGCACATGGGATCATAGAGCGGTCTGCCGCCGTTCCATTCGGATAACCGAATGATCGCCGCGGCCAGGGTTTCCTGCATGGGGGCTTCCAGCGCGTTCAGACGATATCCACGGCGATGAAGAGAACCGCCGGAGGTGTCCAGGCTGAGGGTGGCGGTGTTTTTGTGAAGATGCAGGTTGAGCCAGAGATCCGGGTTCCGGGGGTCGATATTCGGACGACGGTTCAGTTCTTGCCGAAACCGGTCGACCACCGCATCCTTGAGGCGAAGCCCGGCAAATTGGGAGTGGCTGATGTTGCTGTGGGAAACATTGGCGAAAACCGCAAAGGTGCGGTCCACACTGAAGATTTCCGGCCACGGCACGGCACGGGCTTCCCGATAAAGGGCGTCGGGGTCCGGGCAGCGGAAGGTTTTCAGCGGGGCCAGTATTCGGGTGAGGGTGCGGGCGAGATAATTGGCCCGATAGAGGCCGGCATGATCGGCCCTGAAATGAATGCCGCGAAAAGCGGGCTCAACCTGTTTCGCTCCCAGTTCCGAGAGTTCCGCGACGCCTGATTTTTCCATCCCTGTGGATACCTGGGCGAAAAACCGATTTGTCTTCTGGTACAGGTATTTCATCTTTTTTCTGATTTTTTCGGCTTTCGAATCGATGTTTTTGCAAACGGTTGGAGAAACGTACGGAATGCGGCATGCGGTGTCAATCCCAAATCGGGTCTGTCTCACGTTTTCTTGTCCGAATTCACCCCCTTGCCAGAAGTCGGATTTTCCGATACGTTGACCCATTCCGTTGAAGCCGAAATGAAAGGGGGGAACATGTCCGTACTATTCGAATCCGTCTCCATCAACCGTCTGGAATTGAAAAACCGGTTTGTCCGATCCGCCACCTGGGAGGGGATGGCCGATGAAAAAGGCGCCTGCACTTCTCAATTGATCCAATACATGCGGCAACTGGCGCTCGGGGAGGTCGGCCTGATTGTCTCCGGCCACAGCTATGTACTGCCTGCGGGTCAGGCCAGTTTTCGGCAGCTCGGGGTATATGAAGACCGCCTGGTTCCCGGATTATCCGATATGGCCGCCGCCGTTCATGAAGCCGGCGGCAAAATGATTCTCCAGCTTGCTCACGCAGGGTGTCATGCCAATGTAGATCTCACCGGCGCCGAGCCGTTGGGGCCCTCGCCCTTGACGGGTAAAAGCGGCGCCGCCTGCCGTGAAATGACCCGGTCGGAGATCTCAGAAACCGTTGAAGCCTTCGGGCTCGCCGCCGAACGGGCCCAAAAGGCGGGATTCGACGGGGTGCAGCTGCATGCGGCCCACGGCTATTTTCTGAGCCAGTTCCTGTCGCCCTTTTACAACCGGCGGACAGACCCATACGGCGGCAGCCTGGAGAACCGGGCCCGCATTGTTATCGATACCTATCACCGGGTCCGCGAGACGGTGGGACCGGATTATCCGGTGCTCATCAAAATCAATTCCGAGGATTTCGTCCAGGGCGAGGGGTTTACGGTATCGGAAATGATTCAGGTCTCCCGGTGGCTGGAAGAAGCCGGTCTCGACGCCGTCGAAATGAGCGGCGGCACCCAGAATTCCCCGGCCAAACTGAACCCGGTCCGCCTCGGGAAAATCAAAACCGCAGCCGACGAAGTGTATTACCGGGAAGCGGCCCGGGCGTTCAAGGCGCAAGTCGGGCTGCCCCTGATTCTGGTGGGCGGCATCCGATCTTATGAGGTGGCCGAAGCGCTGGTCCAATCCGGGGAGGCCGATTTTATCGCCCTCTCCCGCCCCCTGATTCGGGAACCGCAATTGATCAAACGATGGAAATCGGGCGATACGGCCCGGGCCGCCTGCCGTTCCGACAATCTCTGCTTTCGCCCGGCGGTGGAAGGAAAGGGGCTCTTTTGTGTGGTGGAGGCCCGGGAAGCGGATAAAGCCTCTGAAAGTTCTTCAGCTTCGGAGAAAAGATGACCGCCATCTTCAGTTTGACCGCGCTTGCGGCGGCTATTTACATTTTATCGGTCATTACGGATGAATTCTTTATTTCCAGCCTGGATCGGATCGCCCTTCGGTGGAAACTGCCCTCCAACGTGGCAGGCGCTTCTCTGATGGCCATGGGGTCGTCGGCGCCGGAGCTCTCCATTGCCGTGCTGGCCCTGTTCAAGGATGGCGGCGCCCACAGCGATATGGGGATCGGCACGATTGTCGGTTCGGCGGTCTTCAATATTCTGGTCATCACCGGGGTATGCGCCGTGGTCCGGGAGGCCCGAATCACCCTTCCGATCATTGTTCGGGATACCGTTTTTTTATCTCATGAGCATCCTTATCCTGCTGGTCACCTTCTGGGACGGCAGAATCACCGTGAGTGACGCGCTGGTTTTTTTGATGTTCTATGCCGGATACCTTGCATTCCTGTTTATGGCGCCCATCAAGGAGGTGGACCCGATTGAAGAATTGGAGACAGCCGAAAAAGAGATTCGAACCGGGGGCGGTCTCTTCAGCCGCATCAATGCGAACATCAGCCGGGTAGTGGGATGGGCGGCCGGAAATCCCGAGCAACACTATTTTCGGGCATTCGGGGTCTCCATTCTGCTGATCGTCCTCATCAGTTGGTTCCTGGTGGACACGGCGGTGATTTTTTCCAATGCGGTCGGCATTCCGCCGGTCATCGTCGCCCTCACCATTCTGGCCGCGGGGACTTCGGCTCCGGATCTGATCGCCTCCATTCTGGTGGCCCGTCGAGGGCGCGGGGATATGGCGGTGGCCAATGCGGTGGGATCCAATATCTTCGACATCCTGGTGGGTCTCGGATTTCCCTGGGCGCTGGCGCTTCTTTTTTTCGGACGGCCGGTGATTGCCGTGGGCACCGAAGACCTGATTCTTTCGGTGCTGATCCTGATGGGGACGGTGGTGGTCCTTTTCACGTTTCTGTATACCGACCGGCTGCTCAGCAAGAAGGAGGGGTGGGGACTTCTGGGGCTGTATGCGGCCTATGTGGTATGGACGGTGACAACGGGGACCGGTTGATCCATGCGGATTGAAGACAGGCTTTTTCCGTGAATGATCTTCAGGATTCCGACCGGATGGGCGGCAGGAATTCAGGTGTCGTGTGAATGTGCTGCATAGATTGTTGATGGTGATGGCGGGGGGAAGCCTGGGGGCGCTCTGCCGGTATGCGTTTTCTCTGGCGGCGGTCCGCTACCTGGGCATCCGCTTCCCTTGGGGGACCCTGTTGGCCAATATGACCGGCTGTTTTCTGATCGGGGTCGCTTTTGTCCTGGCGGAGCGGACCCAACTGCTCAGCCCTTCGGCCCGGCTTTTTTTCATGACCGGGTTTCTGGGGGCCCTCACCACTTTTTCCACCTATGCCCTGGAATCGGTCATTTACATGCGGGCCGGCAGTCATGTGGCGGTGGTCAATTTTTTCATCAACAATATCGGCGGCGGCATCCTGGTCCTTGCGGGAATGTGGCTGACCGGGTGGATGATTCGAAGCGGGGTGTAATGGTGCTTTGCATGATCGATGCCGAGGGTCGGCGCCGGGGCCGAAGGGCGGTACCGGGAATGGTCAGCCGGGAATCGCTGCTTCAGCCGGGTTTCCGGGGGTCCTGAGGGGGGCGCCGTGTATCGCTTTCTGGCGGATCTGGTGGTGGTCGTCCACTTCCTGTTCGTGCTCTTTGTGTTCTTCGGCGGCGCACTGCTGTTCTGGCGAAAATGGACGGCATGGCTGCATCTGCCGGCCGCTGTGTGGGGAGCGTCCATTGAATTTTCCGGCCGAATCTGCCCGCTGACGCCGCTGGAAAATCGCCTTCGCAGTTGGGGCGGAGCCGGTGGGTACGACACCGGCTTTGTGGACCATTATATCATGCCGGTACTCTATCCGGCCGGGCTGACCCGGGAACTCCAGTTTGTTCTGGGCGCTCTGGTCCTGGTGGTGAATCTCGGGTTTTACGGATCGGCCTGGTGGTATTATCGGAACCGCGTCTCTTGAAAAAACAGCGAGAGTCACTGAAACTGAATCATTCATCCGGTGTGAATACGCCGGTTTTCGAATAGGAGGATAAATACTTGGATCTTTTCTCATTAAAAGATCGGGTGGCCCTGATTACCGGCGCCAGCCGGGGAATCGGAGCGGCTGTCGCCCATATTTTAGCCAAACACGGGGCCTATTGCATACTGGTGAGTCGAAAGATCGAGGATCTTCAAAAGGTCGTCGACAGGATTCGAAAGTCGGGCGGAAAAGCCGAAGCCATCGCCTGCCACATGGGCCATTCGGAACAGATTCAGGCCCTTGTTCAGGAGGTGGACGACCGGTTCGGAAAGCTGGATATTCTGGTCAACAATGCCGCCGCCAATCCTTTTTTCGGCAACATGATCGATGCGGATGAAGGGGTATGGGACAAGATCATGGATGTGAACCTCAAAGGCCCTTTTCTCATGATTCAGCACGGCGCCCGGTTGATGGCGGAGACCGGGGGCGGGTCGATCGTGAATGTGTCTTCGGTAAACGGGGTGCGGCCGGGCATGATGCAGGGAATCTATTCCATATCCAAGGCGGCGGTGATTTCCATGACCCGGGCCTTTGCCAAGGAACTGGCGCCTCAGCGCATTCGGGTCAACGCACTTTTGCCCGGATTAACCGACACCAAATTCGCCGGCGCCCTGATTCAAAACAAGGAGCTGTATGAATACGCGGTGCGGCAAATCCCCATGGGGCGCCATGCCGAACCCTCGGAAATGGCCGGAGCGGTGCTCTATCTGGTGTCGGATGCCGCCTCCTACACCACCGGGTCGTGCCTGACCTGCGACGGGGGCATGCTGGCCTGATATAGACCGGCGAAAGCTCCTGATTTTATAAAGACTAAAAGGATGCCGCCGCCTGCGGACGAACGAACATCAGGCCGAAGAGATATCCGCCCCCGCTGCTGCGCTTGACCCAGACCAGATTGGCCCGGTGCTGGTGCAATTTGCCGTCCAGCTCAAACCGCATCTCAAAGGGCAGGTCTTCGTCCAGTTCAAAACAGATCCCCCCCTCTGAGATATTGATTCCCCGGGCCTCGATGACATCAAAATCGGCGATGAATTCGACGTGGGTGCGGATTTCCTGGCGGGGCGGACGGCTTTCCAGGCGGTCCGAACCGGTTTTCTTTTTCGATTTCAAGGCATCGAGTTCGGACCGGAGTTCTCCGATCTGGCGGCGCGCCCGGTCCAGCTCCGTGATCAACTGGGCCTTGGTTTTGTAAGTATCCTTCATGGCCTCCTCCCTTCTCATATTTAGAATACGAGAATAGCCCCTCGTTATCAAGGGGAAAATGAGGAGACGGCCGAAAGCAGCCTCTTTCCTTGGGCGCCGCCTGAATTCAAGACCCTCAGGTCCTATACCGCCTCGGCATGTCGGGGGAGTCGCTCCGCCTTCGATGCGATCCATTCCCCGGCCGACTCGCTCTCGGGCCGGCAGGTTCGATCATACAGGATCAGCAGTTCCTCTGTCGACAGCGACATTCCTTTCACCGCGGCCGCTGTTCGCACGGCGTCCAGAAGTCGTTCGACCTGGTCCCGCCCGATCGCGATGCCGCTTTTTTTCAGGATGTGGCGAAGAATGTTGGTTCCCGAATGCTTGCCGATCACGAACCGGGTTTCACCCCCGCCCACTGCCCCGGCGGGAAAGGCTTCATAGGTGCGGGGGTCCTTCAGCAGGCCGTCGCAATGGATCCCCGATTCATGCTGAAAAACACCCGCGCCGGTAATCGGTTTTCCCACCGGAATCGGGCGACGGGATGCCTTGGCCACATAGGTGCAGAGTGCCATCAATCGGGTGGTCCGTACATTGCAATTGCGACCCGATGCAAAAGCCAAGGCCGCGGAGACCTCCTCCAGCGGCGCATTCCCGGCCCGTTCGCCCACGCCGTTGATGGTGACGCTGAGTCCGTCGGCGCCGGCTTCGGCCGCGGCCACGGCATTGGCGGTGGCCATGCCCAGGTCGTTATGACCGTGAAATTCCAGGTCGATGCCGGAGATTCGAGACATGCGGTCGAAGATTCGAAACACCGCCCCCGGGGTGGCGATTCCCACCGTATCGGCGATGCGCACCCGATAAGCGCCGCAGGATCGGGCCTGTTGAATGAAGGTTTCCAGAAAATCGGGGTTTGCGCGCATGGCGTCCTGAGCCCCCACCGACACCCGGTCGAAGTCCTGTCTGGCGATTCGGACATGCGCCTCCAGCATCTCCAGTATGCGGGCCTCGTTCTTTTTCATGGAGTTGAGATGGATGGAGGAGACCGGAAAGCTGATATGGATGCTGCCGGTGTCGCACTGTGCGGCCAGCTGAATATCCCGGCGCACCGCCCGGCACCAGCAGGTGAGGCGGCAGGGCAGATTCAGATCTCTGACATCTTCAATGGCCCGACGCTCCGTGCGGCCCATGGCCGGGGTGCCGACCTCCAGTTCGTCGATGCCGGCCTCGGCCAGCATTTCGGCGATGGTCAGTTTCTCCTGATGACTGAACACCACCCCCGGGGCCTGTTCCCCGTCCCGAAGGGTGGTGTCGCTGATCCAAATGCGTTTGCTCTCATGCGGAACCATGGCTTTCTCCTTGCTGAATCACTCTTTTGCACTGTAGGTCCAATAATACGCCTGCTTACCTTCCTGCCGGAATCGGCGTCGGCATTCGAGCGTTGACGAAATCACGAATCCTTTCTCCGAGGGTCAACATCTCCTCGATATCTTTTTCATCCGGAATTTCCCGGCTGTAAGTGGTGATGCAGCAGATTTCCTGAAACCGGTCCATACGGATAATTCGCTCGCAGAGGTCGTTCTCGATTTGATCGACCCGTTTGAGGGCATCCATCAGATCTCCCAGGGTATGATTGTCCGGCAGATTCTTTCGATACAGCAAATATCCCATGATATATTTTTCCATGGACATCGCGATCAGGTTGTACAAAATATCCGGCGTAAACACCTTTCGCCTTTTACGGACGGCGTTTACGGCCGTTGCCAGGAATTGAGCCCCTTCGTCGGTAAATCGGGTCCACTCCTGTTTCTGCTTGGATACGTCTTTCATACTTTTATTCCTCGTTTCAGTTGCCGGAGTTGTGTTCGCGATCAGTTCCAAAGAAAAATTGGGCCATGATCACCGTTTCGGCCACGCCAGGATATTATTCAGGCGTGGCCGAAACGATGATCTAAGCCGAAATTTGCAAAGGGTGTGCCAGTGCTGGAAAATCAAGAAGCACCTGTTTTTATGGAAACCCCGGGCGGTGCAAAGGAGATAGAGGATTACATTTCCGTAGTTGATGCTGTCCTTGATTTCAAAAATGTATTTATTTGAAACCGGGATTTTTCGGCCGAAGACCGAAAGCGGATGTTTATTGAGTTTCGAAAGCGATTGGGATACCCTTATAGCCTTGGGAAGGGCGACGCTATATTAAGGATTTGTTTTTGGGATGGCGATGGAGCTATCGATAAACCACCAATTTTCGGAGGACATACCTATGCAATTTGAATTCACCACCGCCGACCGCATCCTGTTCGGACCGGGAACCCTCAGCCAAGTGGCCCCGGCGGCGGCAGAAATGGGAGAAAGGGTTCTGCTGGTGGTCGGCCGCGATACCCGGCGGGCGGCTTTCCTGGTCGAGGATATGGAATCCCGCGGCATCACCGTCTCGATGTTCAACATTCATGGAGAGCCGACCACGGAAACGGCGGCGGCCGGTCTGGAGATCGCCCGAAACTCTCTCAGCACTATGGTGATCGGGATGGGCGGCGGCGCCGTGATCGATGCCGGAAAGGTGATCGCCGCCCTTTTGACCAACACCGATGATATGATGACCTATCTGGAGGTGATCGGCGAGGGAAAGCCCATTCAGGTGCGGCCCGCTCCTTACATCGCGGTGCCCACCACTGCGGGGACCGGGGCCGAGGTGACTCGAAACGCGGTTCTGGGGTCGCCGGAGCACCGGGTCAAGGTGAGCATGCGAAGCCCGTTGATGCTGCCCCGGCTGGCGGTGGTCGACTCGGAACTGACCCATTCCCTGCCGCCGGAGATCACCGCGTCCACCGGTTTGGACGCCCTGACCCAGCTTCTGGAAGCCTTTGTCTCCTGTGAGGCCAATCCCCTGACCGACGGGATCTGCAGGGAAGGATTGGTCCGGGCGGGTCGATCCCTTCCCCGGGCGTTTCGAAACGGAGACGATGCCGAGGCCAGGGAAGACATGTGTCTGGCGAGCCTCTTCGGCGGCCTTGCGCTGGCCAATGCGAAACTGGGGGCGGTTCACGGGCTGGCCGCGCCGCTGGGAGGGATGTATTCCGCGCCTCACGGGGTGGTCTGCGCGCGTCTGCTGCCCCATGTCATGGCGGCCAATGTTGAAGCCTTGCGGCGGGAAGGGGACGCGACCGGCGCGGCCCGGTTCGATGAGGCGGCGAGGCTGTTGACCGGCAACCCGTCGGCCCGGGCCGAGGAGGGCGTCGCATGGGTGGAGGCGCTGTGCCGGGAGCTGAATGTGGATCCCTTATCGACCTTCGGGGTCCTGCCGGAGGCGTTTCCGGAGCTGATTGCCAAATCCCGTCGGGCCAGCAGCATGAAGGGCAACCCGGTTGTGCTGACGGAGTACGAATTGACCCGTATATTGGAGCGGGCCGTGGTTCCGTCTTGACGGAGAGGGGTAAAAGCCGTACAGTAATCGAACCGAAAGTAATCCATACCGGCGTCGTTTGGATCGACAAGATGATAATACGGATTTACGCTTTTGTTCAATGGAGCGAAAATCGCCACAGGAAAAGGTTCTGCCATGAAGCCCCGTACCGCCATTCGAGATCCCAAAGCCGAGCTCAAATCCAAAGTTTTCTGTATACTGGGCGACGAACGGGTCTACCGTTCCAAATCCCCGGCCATGTTCAATGCGGTGCTGAAACAGTCGGGCATCGACGGCATGTATGTGCCGTTCATGGTGGAGCCGGGGCGAATCGGCGAAGCGGTTCGCAGCCTGAAGATTCTGAACATCGCCGGCGCCAACATTACCCTCCCTTATAAGGAGGCGGTGCTGCCGCACATCAATGTGCTGTCGGAAGGGGCCAACATCATCGGCGCCATCAATACGGTGGCCCGGGACGGCGAGGTGCTCAAAGGGTACAACACCAACGCCATCGGGTTTATGGACGCCCTGGAGGAGGCCGGATTTGAAACCACCGGCAAGACCGCCCTGGTCTTCGGCAACGGCGGGGCGGCCCGGGCGGTGGTTTTTATGCTCAACTGGCTGCGGGCCGGCACCATCTATGTGGCGGGCCGCAGTGTGGAAAAAGCGATGCGGGTGGTCACCCGAATTCGAGGGGAAGCCGTTTCACTAGACTCCCTGGCCGAGCACGCCCTTCAGGCCCATATCGTGGTGAATGCGACTTCCGTATCCGGAACCGCCGAAGCCACGGAACTGGCGCTGATGGTTCATAAGCTTCAACTCCCCGACTGCGAACTGGTGATCGATCTCAACTACGGCCGCAGCCAGAATTTCTGGGAGGACCTGGCCATCGCCAAAGACATCCCCTTTATGGACGGGCTTTCCATTCTCGCCAACCAGGCCCGCCGCAGCTTCGCTCTCTGGACCGGGGTCGATGTGGATCCCAAAGAATTTCTAAAGGCCCTGGACGAGGTCGCCCCCGGAAACGGCGGAAGCTGATCCGCGGCTGCGGGAACTTCTTCCGGCCTTTCACCCCCGCCCCACCCTCGACGGACAAAAACGGTGGCTGAAAAAGAAAACCACGACAACACGGCGCTGACCGTTATCACCACCCACGTCAACGCCGATTATGATGCACTGGCCTGCATGCTGGCGGCCCAGAAACTCTACCCCGAGGCCCTGGTCGTTTTTCCCGGGTCCCACGAAAAGACCCTTCGAAATTTCTTTATTCAGTCCATGATCTACCTGTTCAACCTGGAGGAGATCAAAGAGATCGATTTTTCCCGAATTCAGCGCCTGGTGCTGGTGGATACCCGTCAGCCGGACCGGATCGGCAATTTTGCAGCGCTCCTGGACCGGGACGATCTGGAGATTCACATCTATGACCACCATTCTCCTCTGACGGGCGACATACGGGGCGATGTCGAAGTGGTGGAAACGACCGGGGCGGCCATCAGCATCCTCACCGGAATCATTCGGGAGCGGGGGATCGCCATTTCCGAGGAAGAGGCCACCATTATGTGCCTGGGGTTGTACGAGGACACCGGGTCCTTTACCTTCACCTCAACCACCGAAAAGGATTTTCTGACCGCCGCCTACCTTTTGTCCAAAGGGGCCAAGCTGGACATTATTTCCAATCTCACCGCCCGGGAGATGAGTTTCGAACAGGTGGGGGTCTTGAACGACATGCTTCAGGCGGTTTCCCGGTACCATATCAAAGGGGTGGAGGTGGCGGTGACCACGGTGACCACCGAAAAATATGTGCCCGATTTCGCCTTTCTGGTCCACAAGATGATGCGGATGGAAAACCTGAGCGCCTTTTTCGCCATCGCCCGCATGGCCAACAAGGTGTATCTGGTGGCGCGAAGCCGAAGCCCGGAGGTGGATGTGGGGGCCATCGTCAGTAAGATGGGCGGGGGCGGGCATCCTTATGCGGCCGCCGCCACCGTCCGCGACAAAACCCTGTTTCAGGCGGAGCAGGAGCTTCTGGAGATTCTGTATCAGGATGTCCGGTCCAGCAAACGGGCCAAAGACCTGATGTCCTCTCCGGCCATTCGGGCCGATGCCGCAACCACCCTGGAGGAGGCCCGAAACCTGGTCACCCGCTACAACATCAACGCCCTTCTGGTCACCGAGCGCCGAGACGGCACAGAAGTGCTTCTGGGGTACATCTCCCGGCAGGTGATCTCCAAGGCCCTTTACCTCAAGCTTCACGACACCTCGGTTCAGGAATACACCTCCACCGAACTGGGAACGGTGGGGCCTGAATCGGAGCTGCCGGAGATTCAGGACAAGATCATTGAAAACAAGCAGCGGGTTTTACCGGTGGTGGAAGGGGACCGGATCCTGGGGGTGATCACCCGCACCGACCTTCTCAATGTGCTGGTGCAGCAATCCGATTTTACCGCCCGACACCAGATCAATCCCTATGAAGACAGCATCAACGCCCGAACCCGGTCCATCCACCGGTTGATGAAAGAGCGGCTGTCGGATTCGCTGCTGGATCTGCTTCGGTCCGCCGGGAAGGTGGCCGACGAACTCGATTACGGGGCTTATGTGGTGGGGGGGTTCGTGCGGGACCTCTTTTTGTACCGGCCCAACGAAGATGTCGACATCGTGGTGGAGGGCAGCGGCATCGAATTCGCCAAGACATTTGCCCGAAGCCGGGGGGCCCGGGTCCATGCTTATGAGAAATTCGGCACCGCCGTGGTGATTTTCCCGGACGGATTCAAAATCGACATCGCCACCGCCCGTATGGAGTATTACCGTTTTCCGGCGGATTTGCCCACCGTGGAAATGAGTTCCATCAAACTCGACCTGTTTCGACGGGATTTTACCATCAATACCCTGGCCATTCAGCTCAATTCCCAGCGGTTCGGCACCCTCATCGATTTCTTTTCGGCCCAGAAGGACATCAAGGAGAAGACCATCCGCATTCTTCACAACCTCAGTTTCGTGGAGGATCCGACCCGGGTCTTTCGGGCCATTCGATTCGAGCAGCGGTTCGGCTTCACTATCGGCAAACTCACGGCCGGATTGATCAAAAATGCGGTGAAGATGGATTTTTTCAAGAAACTGAGCGGACGGCGGACCTTCAATGAACTGCGGCAGATTCTGGAAGAGGAGAATCCCCTGCCGGCCATTCAGCGGCTTCAGGATTTCGATCTCTTGAAAATGATCCACCCGGAACTCCAGATGGAAAAAAAGATGATTTCCGATTTCAAATCGGTCAAAAAGGTGCTCTCCTGGCACGACCTGCTTTTTCTCGATGAGCCTTATCTGCGCTGGGCGGTCTATTTCATGGTGTTGATTCGAGGTTTCAAAGCCGATGTGTCCCGGGAGATTTGCGAGAAATTTGAATTGGCGCCCCGGTATCAGGATATTCTCCTGAAGGAACGGTTTCAGGCGGAGCAATGCTTGTTCCGGCTCGGCGGTATGCTGCCGGCCCAAAACAGCCGGATCTACGAGGTGCTCTCGGGATTTCGGGTGGAGCTGCTGCTCTACATGATGGCGGTGACCCGAAAAGAGATGGTCAAAAAGGCGATCTCCCTCTTTTTTACCCAGCTGCGGCAGACCCGTATTTCGGTGACCGGCAAGGACCTGAAGCGCGCCGGCATCGAGCCGGGCCCCATCTACCGGGAAATTATGGACGCCATCCTCAAGGCCAGACTCAACGGAACGGTGCATACCCGGGACGAAGAGCTCAATTTTGTGCGAAGTTATGTGAGCTGATTGCTTTTTCCGTCGGAATTGGGTATTGAATGGCCGGAATTTTAAATACCTTCAGCATTAGGAGATTAAGCTAAATGGCGGATAAAAAACGAATCTTAAGCGGCATGCGTCCCACGGGACCGCTTCACCTGGGGAATCTGCACGGGGCCCTGGCCAACTGGATCCGCATGCAGGAAGAATATGACTGCTTTTTCTTTATTGCGGACTGGCATGCCCTCACCAGCGGATATGAAGAGACCGGCCGGATCACCGATTATGTCAAAAAGATGATGATCGACTGGTTGAGCGTCGGGTTGTCTCCGGAAAAGGCCACCCTCTTCGTTCAGTCCCACATCAAGGAGCATGCCGAGCTGTTTCTGCTTCTGTCCATGATTACCCCGGTGCCATGGCTCGAACGCAATCCCACCTACAAAGAACAGATCGTTCAGATGTCCAACAAGGACCTGTCCACCTTCGGGTTTCTCGGGTATCCGGTGCTTCAGGCCGCCGACATCATCATCTATAAGGCCAATGGGGTTCCGGTGGGCATCGACCAGGTGCCCCATGTGGAGATCACCCGTGAGATCGCCCGTCGCTTCAACTATCTTTACGGACATGTGTTTCCGGAACCCGACGCCATTCTGACCAAGACCTCCAAAGTCCTCGGGTGGGACCGGCGCAAGATGTCCAAAAGCTATGACAATGCCATCTACCTCTCGGACAGCCCCGAGGTGATTCGGGAGAAAGTCTCCAAATTCATCACCGATCCCGATCGAAAACGGCGAAAAGACCCGGGAAATCCGGATATATGCAATGTCTTCGATTTTCATAAACTCTATTCTCCCGAAGAAATGATTCAGGCGGTGGACCACCAGTGCCGGCATGCGGAGATCGGCTGTGTGGAAGACAAAAAACAGATGGCCGAAAATCTGATCGCCTCCCTCGAACCGATTCGGGAGAAACGGCGGTATTATGAAGAACGCCCCCGGGAGGTGGCCGACATCATCATCACCGGCGGCAACAAGGCCCGGGAGGTGGCGCGGCAGACCCTGGAGGAGGTGCGAGCCGCCATCCGCATATGATCCCGTCGCGGTACGAGGTACGGGTCGAAAACGTCTTCGAGGGCCCCATGGACCTGCTGGTCTATCTCATCAAAAAGCATGAGGTGGACATCTACGACATCCCCATCGCCATGATCACCGATCAGTACCTCGGCTATCTGGAATGGATGAAGGCCATGAATATCGATTACGCCGGGGATTTTCTCCTCATGGCCGCCACCCTGGCCCAGATCAAGTCCCGAATGCTGCTCCCGGTTCATCAGGATGAGGAGGATGCGGAAGATCCCCGCATGGAGATCGCCCGTCCGCTTCTGGAATACCTGCGGATGAAGGAGGCGGCCGATCGGCTGGGCGAGCGGCCGATGCTGGGAGACGACCTCTTTCTCCGCCGGCCCGACCCGTCGGAACTGACCGTCGAGCGCTCCGATGAGGTGATCCAGGTCAGCCTTTTCGAACTCATCGACGCCTTTCAACGGATTCTGGACCGGGTGGCGGGAGATGCCGGAATGGAGTTCACGCCGGAGCGGTTTACCATTCGGGACAAGATCGCCGAAATCGTGGAACTGCTGGAAGCGCGCAATTCAGTCACCTTTACCGAACTGTTCACCGAATCGGGGGGCAAAGAGGAACTGATCGTCACATTTCTGGCCCTCCTCGAAATGGCCAAAATCGGTTTGATCCGGGTGGCGCAGCAGGTTCAGTCGGGCATCATCCGTATCTTTTATCAATGAGGGACGAACTCAAGCACATTATCGAAAGCCTTCTGTTCGTCTCCGAAGCGCCGCTTTCGGTGGATCGGATTCGAGATGTGCTGGATCTCAAAGACACCGGCCCCGTTACCGAGGCCCTGGACCAATTGGCCGCCGAATACGAATCGCGCAAGGGGGGCTTTTTTCTGCGGGAGGTGGCCGGCGGCTTTCAGATACGCACCCGCCCCGAATACAAAGACTGGATCAAACGGCTGCTTCAGTCCAGCCCGGCCCGGCTCAGCAAAGCGGCCCTGGAGACCCTGGCCATTATCGCCTACAAACAGCCGGTGCTTCGAAGCGATATCGAATACATACGCGGGGTCGACTCCGGGGGGGTGCTCCGCATGCTTCTCGAACGGAAAATCATCAAGGTGCTGGGCCGAAAGGACATTCCGGGCCGGCCCATGATCTACGGCACCACCCAACAGTTCCTGGCCATGTTCGATCTCAAGGACCTTAAGGATCTGCCGACCCCCAAGGAGATCGAATCTTTCGGCGAAGCCGGGGGGGAAGGGGAGACCTTTCCGGTGGCCGAGTCCACCCGGCATTTGCCGGTGCCGGCGCCGGCGGAAGCGAAAACCGAAGAACCATCCGATTCCGACAAAGAAGTCGGGGATGAGCAGGCGGAGATTCCCGGTGAGGAAACAGCCCCGGCCGAATCCGCCACATCCGGTTCTCGGGAGTCAGAACATCCCCAAAGCGATTCCCTTTCCGAGGCGGATACAGACGAAAAAAAGACTTGACCTTTTCCGTCCACACCGGGTATAGAAACCACAACATCACCGCATAACGGGCGATTAACTCAGCGGGAGAGTGCTACCTTCACACGGTAGAAGTCACTGGTTC
>JBKHDE010000091.1:0-16620 GCA_046541495.1 Desulfococcaceae bacterium | reverse complement strand
TGGATTTGATCAAATCCGGCTGGATACCCGTTTGGAGTTCCACCCATTGGGTACCGCCATCCGTGGTTTTAAAAATCGTACCTGTATTCCATTCAAAACGGTTCCCGGCATAAACCGTATCCGAATCCATCGGGTCGATGGCGAGGGATAGAATATGAATATATGGGAGGGTAATCCCGTTGTTGACGGCTGTCCATTGGGCACCGCCGTCTTTGGTTTTAAAAATGCCTTCCTGTGTCCCCAAAAAAATTATATTCGGGCTGCTTGGGCTGATAGCCATAGCATAAATAACGAAATCGGTTAAGCCGTTGTTGACGGGCATCCAGGAGGCGCCCCGGTTTTCGGTTTTGAAAATACCATACCCGGCTGTTCCTGCGTACATCATATCGGGATTTTCCGGATTCACAGCGACCTGAGTGACGTTTACATTGGTGATGCCGTGGTTTCTGGAAATCCAGTTGAGACCTCCATCCGAGGTCATGAATAATCCCTTCAAAGATCCAGCATAGACTGCATTCGTATTGCTTGGATCAATCGCCAAAGCCTCAATGGTCGAATCGATCGTGCCGCTGCCTACAAGAAGCCAGCTGTTTCCGCCGTCTGTCGTCTTGTAAAGGTCGCCCATACCGACCGTTGCAAACAGCGTCAAGGAATCTGACGGATCCAACAGCAACAACTCAATGTTTGAACTCAGGCTGCTGTTTGCGGCCGTCCAATTCGTCCCGCCATCCGTACTCTTGAACAGCTCTGCTCCCGCACCCGCCCATATCAGATCCGGGTTTTCAGGGTGAATAGAGAGTGCGCCGATTTTCACTTCTGTGATTCCATTGCTGATGGGGTTCCATGTGACTCCCCCATCGTTGCTTTTGAGTATACCGTTGCTTTTCGTTCCCGCATAAGCGGTATTCGGATTAACTGGGCAGAGCGCGAAGGCGGTTATTTCCGGATCCGAATCACCAAAGGAAATCAAGGTCCAGCTGGCCCCCCCGTTTTCTGTTTTGAATACCAAACTCTTATCTGTATAAAGATAGGGGACACCATTATCTGCAATCACGGAATAGGTGCCCTTCGCATACAGGATCTCCGGGTCGGCCTTGCTCATTGCCAAGTCCTTGATCGCGCCCCTGGGCCGACTTTCGCCGATTGGAAAGTGCGTCCAGTTTTCACCGCCATCCACGGTTTTGAAAATGCCGTTGCTGGTTGTCCCTGCATATACCGTGTTCGATGAAACGGGACTGACGATCAGCTTGGTGATGTAGCGGTTCGTAATCCCCTGGTTGACCGCTTTCCAGTTTTCACCGCCATCCGTCGTCTTGAAAACCCCCGCACCCCAGGTGCCGGCAAATATGATATCTGGCTGGGAGGGGTCGATTGCCACGGTCTTGATAAGCCCGCCGAAAATGCCGTCCGTCAGCGGGGTCCATTTATTCACTCCGGCATTGGAAACAGCGGCTGAAGTGCATATTGCCACGACGACAACGGCTTGGCTCCAGACCTTCATGATCGGTCTAATGTAATGAAAGATTGAATGGATCGCCATGGGGTCGCCTCCTTTCCCTGTTTTCCAACATTCCAGTCTCCAGTATCCCTTGCAACAAAATTTATGGAATAAATATATTAACTTGTTTATAGAAAAAGAGAGGTATTTTCGAGGCAATATTCACATTTTTATCCCTGAACAGGGAACAGAATCTTTTTTGAGTGGGAGGGGATCGTGTTATATCAGACGAACGGCCGGCAAGCCCGGCCGTTCGTCTAAAAAGGAAAGAGTCGGCTACACTTCGTAGCGCGTTCCGAAGCGGTTCAAGTGAAGCGTGTCATACTTGAGGTCGTTTTCTTCGTAGCCCGGTTTGGTTTCGGCCGGGTACCCGAAGCCGATGATCGACTCCACCTCGAAGTTCTCCGGGATGTCCAACGCCCATTTGACGTATTCGCTCGCGGTGGCGTTGGCGTCATAGGTACGTTCCCGAATCTGGCACCAGCACCCCCCGAGGTCGAGATCCTCGATCATCATCAGCAGAATGACCGATGCGATGGCGGCGTCCTCCACCCAGACATCCGATTTTTCCGTATCGGCGATCACCACGATAGCGGCGGCCGCGTTCGCAACGAAAGAGGCGCCGTGAGGTTTGGCCTGAGATAGCTTCTGGAGGGTTTCCCGGTCGTCCACCACGATGAACTGCCAGGGTCGGATGCCCTTGGAAGAGGGGGCCAGGAGGGCCGATTTGAGCAGGGTATCGATCTTATCTTTTTCAACCGGCCGGTCGGAATACTTGCGAATGCTGCGTCTTTTTCTGAGTAGTTCGAACATATTTCCTCCTTCTGGTAAATTCGCGATCAGCCCTGTCCATTCCTTTCAGCATTCACGAACGAGTGGGTTGGGAGAGGAAAGCCGGGCGGCTTTTTCGTCTCAATGCTCACCATCAATTTGAAGTGCTATCTTTAAGGAGTTTTCCAAATATTTTAGTTTCTGGAGAGATAATCTGCCAATATAATTGGTTAACATCGCTTTTGGCAGGCTGACCAGTTCGTCGCAGTGAACGGCGCTGTCATGTTTCAGGCCCTCATTGATGCCGACTGGAACTTGGGTTGAAAGGTCCTCGTAGGAAGTGTATACAGGGGCGCAAATTACCGTCGAGAATC
The DNA here is from genome assembly GCA_046541495.1 of Desulfococcaceae bacterium. Classification (GTDB taxonomy): domain Bacteria; phylum Desulfobacterota; class Desulfobacteria; order Desulfobacterales; family Desulfococcaceae; genus JAABSQ01. The sequence goes on along the minus strand of JBKHDE010000091.1, from coordinate 13,977 downwards.
TAGATTCTATTAAGATTTGACGACTTACAACAACAAAAGGTCGAAACTTTTTCGGATCTCGCGATGAAGGGCGTTTGACGCGATATAAGTCACCCCGCCTCATAGGGGAACCTGATAACCGAGCACATCTTCTGCTTCATCATTAAGGGTATCTGCACATTGGTTGAGAATTTCAAGGTCCCGCTGCTCGGTTTCTTTCTTTTCCAACTGTTTAATGAAATTGTGAGCCGCAGTCTCTATAAATTCCGATCGACTTCGGAAGGTTCCTATGTGTAGGTCGATCGCCTTTAAAATTTCGTCAGATAATGTGATGGATGTCTTTATTTTCATACCCCGACTATACCGCCATCCATACTACTTTGTCAATTACCTGAAGATCCATTGTTTGACCTCCATACTTGCCGCTGACAATTCCATACCAGGCAAATGCCAATGCCAGATCATCTCTTGATCTACCCGTGTATCCACCTTCCCTTGGTTTGAGTGTTTTAGGAGCCTTCCAGAACCTCGCGCAGCTTCGCCCCCAAGCCCTTCAATGAGAACGGTTTCTGGATGAAATGCACGCCTTCGTCCAGCACCCCGTGGTGGGCGATGACGTTGGCGGTATACCCGGACATGAACAGGCGTTTGATGTCGGGATAGATGGACAGCAGGTTTTTGGCCAGATCGCGGCCGTTCATTTCGGGCATGACCACGTCGGTCATGAGCAGGTCGATGGAACCGCTGTGCTCATGGGCCAGGCGGATGGCTTCGCCGGGGGTTTCGGCCGTAATCACGGCATACCCCAGTCTTTCGAGCATCATCGTGGCCATGCGCAGGATGGCCGGCTCGTCCTCCGCCAGCAAAATGGTTTCGCTTCCGTGTGCCGCCGGTTTTGCCGTTGCCTTCTCAGCCTGAGGCGGTGTTTTGGCCCGGTACCGCGGCAGATAAATTTTGAAGGTCGTCCCTTGCCCCGGCTCGCTGTACACGTTGATAAAGCCGTTGTTCTGCTTGACCGCGCCGTACACCGAGGCCAGCCCCAGGCCGGTGCCCTTGCCCGGCTCCTTGGTGGTGAAGAACGGCTCGAACAGATGACTGACAGTCTCCGGGTCCATGCCGCAACCGTTGTCGCTGACGGCCAGCAGGGTGAACTCGCCCGGAATGAACCCGGCATGATCGGCGCAGTATTCTTCATCAAAGCGGACGCGGCCGGTTTCGATGGTCAGTTTGCCCACGCCCGCGATGGCGTCCCGGGCGTTGACGCACAGATTGGCCAGGATCTGGTCGATCTGGGAGGGGTCCACTTTGATCGGCGCGAGGTTCTTGCCGGGCAGCCAGATCAGGTCGATGTCTTCTCCGATGAGCCGGCGCAGCATCTTTAACATCCCTTCCACGGTCTCGTTCAGATCGATGATCCTGGGCGAGATGGTCTGTTTGCGGGCAAAGGTCAACAGTTGCCGGGTCAGATTCGCCGATCGCTCGGCGGCCTTCTTAATTTCCTCCAGGTCGGAAAAGAGTGGCTGCTCCGGGTCTACCTGATCCAGAACCATTTCCGCATGACCGAGGATTACGCCCAGCATGTTGTTGAAATCGTGCGCCACCCCGCCGGCCAGGCGCCCGACCGATTCCATTTTCTGGGCCTGCGCGAGATGTTCCTGGAGGCGCCGGCGTTCGTTCTCGGATTCTTTGATGTCGGACAGATCGAGATCGAAGCAGAACAGTTCAGGGAGGCGTCCCTGGCGCCGGAGGACCAAGTGGCTGGAGAAGACCGGCACCAATGTGCCGTCTTTGCGCATCATCCTTATTTCTTCCGGGGGTTTGGGGTTGCCGGTATCCGCCATCTCCTTGATACAGCGCTTTACGATGTCGCGCATGTCGGGGGGGATGATCAGGTCCAGCAGGTTTTTTCCTATCGCCTCTTTGGCGCTGTAGCCGTACAGACTCTCCGAGCCCTTGTTCCAGTAGATCGTGGTGCCGTCGAACCGGTATCCCTGCACGGCCAGCATCGGCACGTCCGACAGCAAGTGTTTGAAGCGGGCCTCGCTCTCGATCAGCTTGGCCTCCGCCAATTTGCGTTCGGTAATGTCCTCGAACGTGGTGTAGACCTGAAAAGGCTTTGTTTCTCCCGGCTGGAACAAGGGAATGGCCGTGATGGACATCCAGACGTGGGCGTTCTTGTCCGGATGAAACACCCCCCGGATCGCAGGCCCGAAGGTCTCGCCGGTGCGCAGAGGGATCATGGACGGATAGTCCATGCCGGGAACCTCCGTGCCGTCTTCATTGATGATTCCCCAACGCGGGTCCATGGACAACCTGCCCCGTATCTGGTCGAAAGAGAGGCCAAGAATCCTTTCCGCGGCCGGATTGGCCGAGACAATGGTCCCATCGGCGGCATGATAAACCACCCCCTGGGTCATGGTCTCGAAGAGTCGGCGGTGCTTTTCCTCGCTTTCCCGCAGCGCTTCTTCCGCCTTTTTGCTTTCAGTGATGTCGCGTACCCATTCCATGAACATTTCAACATTATTGTCTTTATCCAGAATAGGGATGACACGGATATCAACCCATTTTCCGTCCGGCAGTCGGGTTTCTTCATGAATGGGTTTTCGGTTCTCCAGAACGGATGTTGCGAGACAGTCAGGACAAATACTGTCAAAGTTCCGGTACGTCTTATGGCATTTTGTATGTAATATCCGCCTATGGTTCGGAACCGCGGCAAAGCCTTGCCAATTGCTGTAAAGAATATCCATTTCGGGGTTTTGAATCGAAATCATATCCGGAACCACGCCAAGCATTTTCTGGAATCGGGTTTCGCTCTCCCGCAGCGCTTCTTCTGCTTGCTTGCGCAGGGCAATGTCGCGGGACAGCTTGATCTTGCTGTAGCTCAGTGATGAGATCATTCCGGCGAGCTTTGCATAAAACGTCATGGCCGATTCGACCGTTTCCCGTTTCAAGCGGGGAACGCGGTCAAGAGCCGCAAGATATTCCGTCTCATCGAAGCCATACCGCCGGGCCTGTTTTCTGAACAATTCGTAATCCACAGGCTCATCTTCGTAAAAAAACTGCCCGATGTAAATATTGCCGAGATGTTTTTCACCAACCTTGATGGGGCTTACCATATCCCACATATTGTTTTTGCACCGGTATGCCTTGAAGGTTCCCGCCGGCACATCCTTGGCAAGGGCCAGATCGCTCTCCAGGCAGTTTTTCGCGGTATCGGGATGCACACGGTGAAATTTTGCACATATATCCTTCCATGCGACGCCAACCAATACGTTTCCGGAAATATCAAGTATTGCACCACCGATCCGGGTAATTTTGTAAAAATCCTCCATCATGGTTTGCAGCTCTTCGGAGTCGATAATATCCCCCAGATTCAGCGTTCCGATGTCGCCGTCGGGTTCGGTTATGGCTTTGAGTTTTTTCCGGATGGTTGCTTCGCTGGCTTCCAGCGCCTCCCGGGCCGTGCGTTCTTGGGTCTGGTCGCGGAAGACCAACACCACCCCGGTAATCTCGCCGGCATCATTACGGATCGGAGCGCCGCTGTCGGCGATGGGGATTTCCCGCCCATCCTTGGCAATCAGCAGCGTATGGTTGGCGAGCCCGACGATATGCCCGCTTTTCAAAACGTTGGCGGCCGGACTTTCGACCGGCTGCCGGGTTTGTTCCTTTATGATTCGAAAGACGGTTTCCAGTGCCTGCCCGGTCGCCTCCTTCTCGCTCCAGCCGGTCAGCGATTCCGCCACCGGATTCATGGCCACGACAAGACCATCCATATCGGTTGAAATCACGGCGTCGCCGATGGAGTGAAGCGTGGTGCGCAGTGTTTCTTCGCTATCTTGCAGGGCCTCCATGGCCTGCTTTGTCTCAACCATTGAACCGATCAGTCTGGCTGTGCTGCAGAGACGTTTTTTCGCCGTCTCGATAATATAGGGAGGGCGGGAATCATACGCCTCGGCCGAACGGAGAAGGTCGTCAGGGTCGAGATGGTAGACATCCGCCAGCATCTTGAGTTTTTCAGGATCTTTCGGCGGATCCCCGTACCCGAAGTTGATTGCGCCGATGACATTGCCGCCGGCAAAAATGGGAACGGCGTACAATCGAATGCCGCCACTGCACCCGATGTCCACCGGCGCGCCTTTGGCAATGGCCTTTCTGGAGCAGTCCGTCCAGCAGGATTCATGGCACAACCACCGGCCGGAGTTGAGCGCTTCAGCATTGTCGGGGGTATCGCAAAGATTGCGCGATGCTTTGTCCATCATTCGGCACCAGCCGGAAGCAAAAATCCCGAAGGCATAGTCGCCGTTTGCTTCGTAGATCGCGGAGGAGGTATCGAGCAATTCCAGGTAATCGTTGGCAAAACTTTCTAAACGTTCGTGACCAATGGATCTCAGGATAATGCCATCACGATTCAACTCCGTCAGGTCGCCATATCCCTGGTCGTGCGTCTCCGTCCGGGCTTCAATGTTCGAAACCGGCTTCCTGGACAGCATCCATTCAATCCGTTTCAATTGTCCTTCGGCCTGTTTGCGCTCGGTGATATCCGTACTGAACCCCTGATAAGCCAAGACCCGCCCATCCTCATCCCGGATCGCGCGAACATTTCCGGAAACCCAGAACTCGGTTCCGTTCCTGCGCTTGAACCGGCATTCATGCTCAGCCACCTTGCCGTGTTCCGTCATCAGGCGTATGAATTCTTCACGGTCCGCCGGATCGACATACACCTGCGTTGCGATGTCCGTGATGGAGGCGATCAGCTCTTCCGGGCTCTCGTACCCGAACATCCCGGCCAATGCCGGATTGGCCGAAATGTAGCGACCCTCGGGCGTGGATGTGAAAATGCCGATGGGGGCGTTATTGAAAACGTCCTGAAGGTGGTGTTCAGGTATAGGGCCGCTGTCGGTACGGGGGGTATTTGATTCGGGCATGGACGGCTCCGCAAAATTGCAAGACTTCATGTTAACGCCGCACCCCCCGCGCCATCATTTGATCCAGCAGTTTTACCGGGTCTTTGAACCGGCTGTGGATCATCATGGCCGCGATGATATAGGGTTTGAAGCCGGCCTGGCGGTAGGTGGCGATGCGGTAGCGGTCGAAGACGGTGTCGCGGACTTCGCCGGCCTCGCAGGAAACCCCGGTGATGTCGGCGGGCAGGCAGTGCATGTAAAGGGCCTTGCCGCCCCGGGTGGTCTGCATGATCTCTTCGGTGCACTCCCAGTCTTTGAATTCGGCGTTTTTGGCCAGGCAGGCTTCTTCCAGGGATTTCAGCCCGGCCGTGTCCTGGTTTTTCAGCAGTTCGGTGCGCTGCTCCATGACCGAATAGGGCGCCCAGCTTTTGGGGTAGACCACATGGGCGTCGGTGAAGGCATCTTGCATGTTGTGGACCACCTGAAACTGTCCGTCGTTTTCCCGGGCGAATTTCCGGGCCAGGTTCTCCACCTCGGGGATCAGGTGGTACCCCTCGGGATAGGCCAGGGTGACATTCATGCCGAAGCGGGTCATGAGCCCGATCACCCCCTGGGGCACCGAAAGCGGTTTGCCGTAGCTGGGGGAATAGGCCCAGGTCATTGCGATCTTCTTGCCCTTGAGCTTTTTGAAGGAGCCGAAGTGGTGCTTGAGATGGAGGAGATCGGCCATGGACTGGGTGGGGTGGTCCACATCGCACTGAAGATTGATCACCCCGGGCCGCTGAGGCAGGACCCCTTCGGTGAAGCCGTCGGACAGGGCCGCGGCCACCTCCTTCATATAGGTATGCCCGGCCCCCAGAAAGATGTCGTCCCGAATGCCGATGATTTCGGTGAAAAAGGAGATCATGTTGGCGGTCTCCCGGACCGTTTCGCCGTGGGCGATCTGGGATTTGCCCTCGTCCAGGTCCTGGACCGTCAGCCCCAGCAGGTTGGCGGCCATGGAAAAGGAGAACCGGGTGCGGGTGGAATTGTCCCGAAAGTTGGAGACCGCCAGCCCCGAATCGAAGCACCGGGCCGAGATGCCCTTTTCCCGAAGGTGTTTCAATGCCTCCGCCGTAAGGAGGATGCGTTTCAATTCGCTCACCGACTTGTCCCAGGTCAGGAGAAAATCGGACTGGTAGAGGTCGGATTCGAGTCCGCTCAGGTCTTTCAGGAGTTGGCTGAAATCGGTCATGGGGTCTCCTTTTTAAAACCGATAGGCGTAGAGGGCGTAAAATGCCGCGGCTTTCACCAGTTCTTCCACCGGCACCTTCTCATTGGGGGCGTGGGCATAGACCTCGTCCCCCGGCCCGTACCCCACGGTAGGGATGTCATAGAGGCCGGTGATGGTGACCGCGTTGGTGGAAAAGGTCCACTTGTCGACCCGGGGGGCTTCTCCGAAGAGTTCCCGGTGGGCGGCCACCCCGGTCTGAATCGCCGGGTGGTCTTCGGGGATTTTCCAGGTGGGGTAATACTTGTCCATGGCGTACTGCATTCCGGTATAGGAAGCCTCATCATAGGTGAGAAGGGAGACCCATGCATCCTCTTCGGGATCCAATTCAAGGCCCATTTCCTCGATAATGGCCTCGATTTCGGCCACGGCGCTCTCCTTGGTCTCCCCCCAGGTGAGCCGGCGGTCCACATGGATTTTGGCGAAATCGGCCACGGCGCACAGAGACGGGCTGTCGGAGACGAACTCGGTGACGGTAACCGAGCCCTTGCCGAGAAACGGGTCCGAGGGAAGCCGTCGGTGGAGCGCCTCGATGGCCAGGGCGGTCCGGGCCGCCATGTAGATGGCGTTCTTTCCCCGGTCAGGCGTGGACCCATGGGCCGACACTCCGTTAAAGGTCGCCTCGATCTCCATGCGGCCCCGCTGCCCCCGATAGACGTTGCAGCCGGTGGGTTCGGTGACGATCACCGTGTCGGGCCGAAGCCCCTCTTCCCGGATTATGTAATCCCAGCAGAGCCCGTCGCAGTCTTCCTCCATGATGCTGCCCACGAAATAAAGGGTGAGGTCCCGGTCGAAGCCGAGGTCTTTGAGGATGCGGGCCGCAGTGAGAAAGCTTGCCGCGCCCCCCTTCTGGTCGGCGCTGCCCCGGCCCAGGAGATACCCGTCTTTCACCGTGCCTGAAAAAGGATCGAAGTCCCAGTTGGCCGGATTGCCGACATCCACCGTGTCCATGTGGGCATCCAGGGCCAGGATGCGGCTGCCGGAGCCGATTCGGCCGATCACATTGCCGAGACCGTCCACCCGGACTTCGTCCATGCCGGCCGCCTCCATCTGCGCTTTCAATTCTTTCTGGACCGCCGCTTCCCCCAGGCTCAGGGACTTGATTTTGACCAGCTTCGACAGGTTTTCGATCGTATACTCGCGATAGCCTTCCGCCCGCGCTCGTACTTCTTTCGCAATATCCATATTCATTCTCCTTCCGCCATTCGGTAACGGCCTCCGCACAGACAGTCGAATCTGTCGGGTATAGAACCGGCCGTCGGATGATCCGCCCACCCGGTATCAATTTCCGTGCCGCGGCATTCCGTTTCATGCAGGGCTCGGGTTGCCCGGTAAGTTCCATCCGGGGGCTGTTTCAGCCCCGGTATTCCTCGATCAAGCGGTCGATTTTCACGATTTCCGCCTGCTGATCGATCCAGTAGCCGGGGTCCCGCTGGGCGTTGAGTTCTTCCACCGTTTTGCCCTGCTGCTCCACCCAGGTGAAATACTTGAGGTTGTGCCACCGGTTTCGGTTTTCCACCGTGCCCGGGGCGATCCAGTCGGGTTGCTGACCGTGAAAGAGGGTGTTCAGCCGGGTTTCGGCCTCGGTTTCGTCCATGGGGCCGTGGGTTTCGGTCAGCCGTGCCATGACCGAGTGGTACCGGTCCATGGCGTCGGTGCAGACGGTGACGATGAGGTCGTCCTTGCCCAGCCCGTAGAACTTGGCGGTCTTGATCGCCCCCAGCACGTTGCAGACCCCGGAGATGCCGAAGATTCGCGAGAGTTGGGCGATCTTGTCCTCGGGGATGCCGTACTTGTCGACCAGCACCTTCCAGCCGGCCACTTCCGTGAGCACCTGAAGCCCCTTTTTGCAGGAGACATCGTCGATGCACATCAGCGCATCCATGTTCATGACATGGTGAATCCAGGTGGCGTGCTTGTCGCCGATCCCCTGAATGTCGTGGTCGCCGTAGCCGTTCCAGTAGAGGGTGGGGCACTGGATCGGCTCCAGCCCCACGATCTTGTGGTCGGGCCAGGCCTGTTTGAGCCGGTCCCCGGCCGCAATGGTCCCGGCCGAGCCCATGGCCGATACAAAGGCCGCAACCTCGCCCCGGCCGATTCCCTGATCCTTCAGGAGTTCGGCCAGTTCAATGATGGTGTTGCCGGTGACCTCGTAGTGGAACCGGTAGTTGGCCATCTCCTCGAACTGGTTCATGACCCGGACCCGGTCCGGATCGGACCGCCTCAGGTCGTGGCATTTGTCATAAATCTCTTTGACGCTGCTTTCGCAGCCCGGGGTCAGCTCCAGGCGGGCTCCGTATTTGCGTACGATGTCGAACCGCTCCCGGCTCATCTCTTCGGGCAGGATCACCACCGAATCGTACTGCATGCGGCTGCCCACCCAGGCCCCGCCGATTCCGTAGTTGCCGGTGGAGGGCCAGACGATGGTGTGCCGGGACGGGTCCACCTCGCCCTTGATCGATTTTTCGATGAGCACCGAGTAGGTGGCCCCCACCTTGTGGCTGCCGGTGGGAAAGTCTTTGCCGTAAATCACCGCGATGGGCGTCTCCACCCCGGTCAGAGCCGGGGGCAGCACTTCATGATAGATGCGGTTTGCGCCGTCTTTCCAGGTGATGTTGAAAAGATTGATCGGGTCCAGGGGATCTTCTTCCCGCATCTTCAGGGCCCGGGCCCGGACCGCCGGGTCGATTTTGGACGGGTCGCGCATCTCCGCAAAGGTCGGCCCGGTGATCAGGTGTGATGGTGCCATAAAGGTTCCTTTCCAAAGGATGCCGCTTCTTCTGAAGAGGGAATCGGCGGAATCCCGCATTGTTTTTCAGGGGCGATCCACGCCGGTAAAAAAGAGGACCGCGTCTTCATCGTCTGAAATATCCCCGGATTCCCGCAGCTGCAGCAGACCGGCCAGTCCCGCGCTGCCGGTGGCGGATACTCGAATCCCGGTCCGGGTGCGGGCCATATGGTGGGCCTTTTGAATCACCCCTTCCCGCAGGATCTCCGCCTTGCCCCCGGATTTGAGCACCGCCCGCAGAAGATCGTACCAGTCATAGGTTTCATCGTCCAGAATGCCGTGGGCCGCACTCCGCGGTGCGGCCCCGTCCCAGGCCCACATGAATTCATTGCGGTGGGTGACGGCACGGGCCAGCGGTTTTTGGACAGCGTCTTTTTCAAAATTCTCCTGCACAAACGCGGTCAGGGCGATCACCTGGCCCATATCGGCGGCGGCATACCCGCGAAGCCGGTCCAGTTGGTCGGCCGGGTCCGCCTTCGGGTCATAGTTCCAGTCCATGGGCAGGCCATTGTGGTCCGCGATCCGTTTGAGCATTCGGTAGTAGGCCCGCACAAAAGGAAATCCCCCTTCCGACTGACAGACGTAAATTCGGGGCGTGGTGTCTACAATCTCAATTCGCCGAAGCAGGTCCCAGGCCTGAGCCACGGCCCGGCCCAAGGCCCCGCCCCCGATCTGAAGGACCATGCAGGCGGGTTCGGCCCCGGCCTCCCGAAGCTGGAGGACCGTCTCTCCGCCCAGGGTTTCGCCGCCCTCGATGTTGGACCAGTTGTCCGGGCCGGAACAGGCGAAGGGGAGCCATCCCTTCTGCTCCACCGCCTCTCGAAAGGCCAGGTAGCAGGGGTCTCCCTCTCCGGTTTCATCCCTTGGTATCCGCTCCACCGCCGCGTCCCGGTCCACCAGCATCTGCTGAATGGCGGGGTTCATGTCCCGGGGCACGAAGGCGTGGAGTTCATAGCTTCCGGCCCGGGCCACCGCCGCGGCGGCCAGGGCCGCGTTGCCGCAGCTGTAGATGGCCAGCACCCGTTTGTCGGTCTTCTGTCGCAGCAGCCGCAGCACCTCCAGGTAGAGCAGGGTGCCCATGAGATGCCGGCCCTTGTGGGAGCCGGTGATGTTGTCGGTTTCGTCCTTTATCCAGATCCGGCCTTGGCCTTTTAGAATTTCCCGGATGCCCGGGGCCTCGGTCAAGGGCGTCACCTCAAAGCATTTTCCTTCGTAGGTGGCCATCGGCTTGCGGAAATAGTCGAGCAGAATGGAAAACCGGTCGGCTCCCAGCAGGTCCCGGCTTCCCAGCAGGCCCTGATAAAGAGAGAAGCTGTTTCGGTCTCCGCTTTTCCACCGGGCGAGCAGGGCCTGGGCCGGGATCGTGAGCGCCGCCTTCGGGCCGAAAATTTTGCGCAGGGTATGTTCTTCGCCGGGCCGGGCCTTGGGGCAGGAAAAAAGCCCCGTGTCCAGGGGATAGGTCCGGTCGCAGGCCGGGCAATAGAGCACGAAATCGGGCATACGCCCCTCCTTTGTCTTGTTAAGCTTTCTCACATCGACACCGGTTTGCCAAGAGAAAAACCGAATTTCCCGGGTCTTGACAAAATCGCCGGAATAGGCAAGGAATGAACGATTTCATCCCTATTCGGAAGGGCTTATGATCCAAAAAATCGCATCCGTGGCCGACACCGTCGGCAGACGCCTCAACTGGGTCGTGGAACGGTGCTGCGCCCTGCTGACCGCCGTCATGGTGCTGGCGGTCTGGTTCGGGGTCACCGAGCGGTATTTTCTGCACATGGGCGCCACCTGGACCGAGGAATTCTCCCGGTATGTCATGATCTGGGTGGCCTTGCTGGCGGTCTCTTCGGCGGCCTTTCGGCGGGAGCACATCGGGCTTGATGTTCTGGGGCGCATTCTGCCGCCGTATCTTCGGCCGGGGCTTCGGTATCTTCTGGATGTCATCGGCCTCGGCTTTTTTGTTTTTCTCACCTACTACGGTATCGGCATGACGCTTTCCGGACGCACCCAGTACGCCACCATCTTCGGGATGTCCATGGCCGTCCCCTTCGCCTCGGTGCCGGTTTCCGCCGGGCTCACTTCTTTTCAGATCCTGATGACCATGATTCGGGATCTGGCCCCGCCCCCGGCGGCCGAGGAGATTTCCCCATGATCATCGTCGGGGCCGCTTTTTTCATTCTGCTCTTTGCGGGGCTGCCCATCGGATTCGTGCTCGGGATCGCCGGGGTGATCGGTCTGGTCCAGATCGGGGGGGAGAACTTTCTGGCCATGGCCCCCAAGCGGTTTTTCGAGGGTCTGGATTTGTTCACCTTCATGGCCATGCCCTTTTTCATCCTGGCCGGGGAGATCATGAACCGTTCCGGCATCACCGAACGGCTGGCCGGGTTCGCCGACGCCCTGGTGGGCTACCTGCGCGGCGGGCTGGCCCATTCCAACATGATCGCTTCGGTGCTGTTTGCCGGCATGACCGGGGCCGCCGTCTCCGACACCGCCGCCTTCGGCAACACCCTGGTGCCGGCCATGGTCCGCCAGGGGTACAAACGGCCCTTCGCCTGCGCCGTTACCGTGGCCGGGTCGATCATCGGGCCCACCATTCCGCCTTCCAACCTGATGGTCATCTACGGCTCCCTGATGGGGGTCTCCATCGCCGGGCTGTTCGCCGCCGGGATTCTGCCGGGGCTTCTGATCTGCCTGCTCTGCATGGCGATGATCGCGGCCCTGGGCCGCCGGCTCAACCTGCCCAAGAGCAAGGCCGGGCCGAGCCTAAGAGTGATTCTGGTCAGCTTCCGCTCCAGCTTTCTGGCGCTCCTGATGCCGGGAATCATCTTGGGGGGCATCCTTTTCGGGGTGGTCACCCCCACCGAGGCCGCCGCCATTGCGGTCTTTTACGCCCTCTTTGTGGGAATGGTGATCTATCGGGCGATTCGGTTTTCCGACCTGGTGGAGATCCTGATCCGGACCTCCCGAATCACCGGCATCGTCTTTCTGATCATCGCCTCGGCCTCCATCCTCAGCTGGTGGATGACCTTCATGCAGATTCCCCAGGCCATCGCGGCCCTGTTTTTGTCGCTGTCCAGCAACCCCAGAGTGATTCTGGGAATGATTCTGATGCTGCTGTTGGGCATCGGAATGTTTATGGACATCAACGCGGCCCTGATCATTCTGGCGCCGGTGCTGGGCCCCCTCACCGCCGCCATCGGCATGGACCCGGTCCATGCCGGGGTCATGATCGTGCTGTCTTTGAACATCTCCCTGATGACCCCGCCGGTGGGGGCCTGCCTGTTCGTTCTCTCCTCGGTCACCGGCGAGCGGATCGAGCGGATCAGTGTTGCCCTTCTTCCTTTTCTGGCGGTGGAGGTCGGCATCCTGCTGCTGGTGGCCTACTGGAGCGATCTCACCCTGTTCATTCCCCGGCTGCTGCTGGGGCGCTAATCCCAACCTCAAGATGAAGGAGGAAAACCCATGAAAACGACGCTAAAAATTCTATCGATTTTTTTGGCGGTCACGGCGGTCTGCCTGATGGCGGGATCCCCGGTCCTGGCGGTCACCAAGGTGATCAAGCTTCACCACCTCAACAAAGACGATCCCTTCGACAACCCCACCGGGGCTATGGCCACGGTTTTCAAGAGCCTGGTGGAGGCCGGCACCAACGGCGGCATACAGGTCCAGACCTTTCCCAACGGGCAGCTCGGCAAAGACGCCGAGGTGGTTCAGCAGGTCAAGTCGGGGGTGATTCAGGCGGGCATCCACTCGGTGGGCGGGTTCGCCTCGGTCTACCCGATGATGGGGGTGATCGACATCCCCTTCGCCTTTCCCAACATCAGCGCCACTTACGCGGTCTTCGACGGGCCCTTCGGCCAAAAGCTGGCCGCCGACATCGAAAAGAAGACCGGGCTTCATGTGGTCGGATTCGGGGATTCCGGCGGTTTTTTTCATTTCACCAACTCCAAGCGGGCCATCAAATCCCCCAAAGATATGGAGGGGCTCAAGATTCGAACCATGGGCCTCGACACCCACAAGACCATCATCAATGCCCTGGGGGGCCAGCCCGCAGCCATCGCCTGGACCGAGGTCTACACCGCCCTTCAGACCGGGGTGGCCGACGGCCAGATGAACCCGGTGCCGATCATCGTCTTCGCCAAGTTCGACGAGGTCCAGAAATACCTGACCCTGAGCGGCCATCTCTTCGCACCCTATGTCTGGGTCTTCAACCCGGATTTCTGGAACGGCCTTACGGATGAGGAAAAAAGGGTGATCGAGTATGCGGCCCAATCGGCCATCGTGGCCGGCCGGGGCCTGGGCCGGGTGATCGAGGCCTCGGACCGGGGCCTGGCGGTGCTGATGAAAGAGATGCAGGTCAACGCCCTGACCGCCGAGGAGAAGATGAAATTCCGGGAAGCGGCCATGCCGGCGGTCAAGAAGCTGATCGTGGATAAATTCGGGGCCGAGGGCGAGGAGATGATGAATGCTTTTCTGGATGCGGTCGAGCAGGCCTCGAAGTAGGGTTGAGGTCCTCCGCATGGCGGATGAAGGAGATCGACACCGCGGACGGCAGGTGCCATCCAAGAGGCAGAATTTTTCTTGACAGATCCGGCCGCCGATGATAGGTAGGTCATCTCTTTTTTTGAAGGCACGTAGCTCAGTGGGAGAGCACTACCCTGACACGGTAGGGGTCGTTGGTTCAAATCCAATCGTGCCTACCAAAACAAATAAAAGGTCAGCCTGAACGGGCTGGCCTTTTTTATTGGTGGGATCGTATTTCGCAATTTTTCAGGCGGCAAGCCGCCTCTCTTCGATGGCCTCCTTTGCGGCCTTTCCGAGCATGGGATGGCCGTTCACGAACCCCATGAAGGCATGGGTGTCCAGGAGAATCTTCATCCCATATAGTCCTTGAAATCTTTCAGCGGCGCATCAAAATCATCCGGGATAATAAATAAAAATCCATTCTGAATAGAATAAACAAAAATGGAAGGAAGAAGAACCCGCATCCGATCCCATTGGATCCTTAAAGTATCTGATGGAAGAACATGGGTTAAAAC
>JBKHDE010000090.1:0-16802 GCA_046541495.1 Desulfococcaceae bacterium | reverse complement strand
TTGATGGAATCGATCCCCAGATCCGCCTCGATGTCCATGTCCAGGGCGAGCATCTCCGCCGGGTAGCCGGTCAGTTCACTCACCACCTCCAGAAGGATTTCCTCGATTCGAGCCCGATCCGAATCAACACCCGGTGTCGATTCCGAAGCGGGGGTCGGGTCGACCTGATGCGCCTGAGCGGATCGCGGCTCCATCATGGTCTGGGCGGCCGGCGGGGTGGGTGTCCGGGCGGGTTCAGATACGGTCTGCCTCGATTCAGGGGCCGGGGGCCGGGGGTGAGTCGGGGCTTCGGTCCGAGCCGGCGCCGAAGATTCCATCCGTTCGGCAGGAGCCCCCCCTCGAATCCCCATGGATGCTTCGGCAAGCCGCTGAGTGCTCTCAATCATCTCTTGAAGGGTGCGGCCCGCCTGGGTTTGAGATTCCAAAAATCTCTTGTGGGTTTCCGCGGTCTGCATCTGCAGGGCCTGCATCGATTTCAGCCCTTCCTGGACCGCCCGGAAGGCATCCGCCACAAAAGCGGATTGATTCGGGTTCGGCGTGGGGTTGTCTCTTTTTTTCATGTTCCTCTTATATTCTCCGGCAGGGACCGCCGCCGCTCGGGGGGTGCTCGCGGCGGCGGGTTCCGCAGGGGATTTTTTTGCAGGATGAAAATCCTGTTGATGGTTTTGGGGACCTCTCGGTGAAACCGAGGAGGCCGGGTTTACCGATCCTGAACCATCCTCCCGCTTGAATCGGGGGGAATTCGCAGAGGTTTCTTCTTTTTCGGCCGAGGGGACCGTTTTGGCTTTCCGGACGGCCGGGGCCGATTTGGGGACCTTGGAGGGGGACCGATAATTGGCGCCGGTCAACGGAATCCGCATGCGGGGTTTTCGCTTGGGCGGCGCGGGATCTTCCCATTTTTCCAGGTCCACCGCATGCCCGAGCACCGCGAGATGGCACAACAGACGCGCCAAGTCGGTGATTCCGAAGCGGCGTCCGCCCGAAAGGTCCACGGGGATCGCATGAAAAGGGAGGCCCTTCAGAATGTTTTTGACCAGGCCGGTCAGCACCGATTTGGGACCCACCTCCACGAAAGTCCGCACCCCCGATTCAAACATATTTTTGATTTCATTGACGAAATCCACCGGAGAAAGGATCTGTTCCCCTATCACCCTTTTGGCGGCTTCGGGGTCTTTCGGGTATGGGGTTCCTGCGGCATTGGAAAATACGGGAATCTCGGTGGGGGTTACCGCAGCCACGTTCACCGCCTCCGCAAAGGGCCGGGCCGCTTCGGTCATCATGCGGCTGTGAAAGGCGGCGGAAACGGGCAGCCGCCGGACACCGAAACCCTTTTCTCGACAGGCCGCCTCGGCTTGTCGGATGGCCGCTTCACTTCCGGAAAGCACCCCCTGGTCCGGGGAATTCCGGTTGGCCAGCACCACATCCAGGTTTTCGGACCGGATCAGGCGGTCGATCTCCTCCAGGGGGGCCTTCACCGCCGTCATGGCGCCCGGATGCGCGGTTCCGGCCTCGGCCATGAGCCGTCCTCGAAGAAAGGCGAGTTCGAAGAGTGTATCGGTATCGATCCATCCGGCGGCCCAGAGGGCGCAGAGCTCTCCGAAGCTGTGGCCGCAAACCGCATCCGGCTGAATCCCGAACCGGTTCAGAATCTTGGCCATGATCATGTTGATGGCGCCGATGGCCGGTTGGGCCGCATCGGTGCTTCGCAGCCGGTTCTCCTGTTCGGTTTTTTCTTCTGAAATTTGAATGGGGCGGGGATAGATCAGATCGCTCAGACGCCGGGCCTTGTCCCCTCCGTCGGCCCGTTCCAGCACATGCACGGCTTCGGGAAAGCGGCAGGCCAGGTCCAGCCCCATATCCACATATTGGCTTCCCTGGCCGGGAAAAACAAAGGCCAGCTGTCCGGTCTGGACGGGCCCTGCATAGAAGATGTTTTTGAGGATGCGGGTCTCCTCTTTGATGTTGTTTTTGACCGCGTCCAGGGCATTGGAGAGAAGGTCGGTGAAATCGTCGAACCGGTCCAGGGTTTTTTCCAGGACCATCAGAAGCCGGTGCGGCGCACCCGAAGAAAATTCCTTTCGGGTTTCTGCGGCTTTGAAGGAGAGGTCCTCATCGATAATTCCCGCCTCAACCTCCTGCTTCAGTTTTTCAAGCCGGGCCGCCACCTCCTGTCGGGTATCTCCGGACAGGGCCAGAATCTCTACGGCGCCGTCCCAGGAGACCGCCTCTTTTTCCGGACGGTATTCCTCCAACACCATATGGAAGTTGCTCCCCCCGAACCCGAAAGAGCTCACACCGGCGCGTCGGGGATGATCCCCGGGGGTGATCCAGGGCCGGGTGCGGGTGCTTAAATAAAAAGGGCTCTCTTCGATATTGAGCTTGGGGTCCGGGGTGTCGATCTTCAATGTCGGGGGCAGAATTTTGTGGTGAAGGGACAACACCGCCTTGATCAATCCGGCGGCGCCGGCGGCGGCCTTGGTATGGCCGATCATCGATTTTACCGATCCCACGGCGCACCAGTTTTTACGGCGGCCGTTTTTCGGCTCATCGCCCTCTCCCTCGAACACCCCTCGAAGGGCGGTGAACTCCACCATATCGCCGACCCGAGTGCCGGTGCCGTGGGCCTCGATCAGATCTACCGTTTCGGGGTCCACATGGGCGGCTTCATAGGCCCTGCGAAGGGCCTTCATCTGCCCCTCGGCATGGGGTGCATAAATGCTGTTGGAGCGGCCGTCGCTGGAAGAGGCCAGGGCTTTGATGACTGCGTAGACCCGGTCCCCGTCTTTTTCCGCGTCTTCAAGCCGTTTGAAAACCAGAAGCCCGACCCCTTCCCCCAGCAGGGAACCGTCGGCCCGGGCGGAAAAAGGGCGAACATCCCCGGTGGGCGACAGGATGGGGGTTTTGGAAAAACACATGTGCATGAAAATATCGTTGAGGGTGTCCACCCCGCCGGTCACCACCATATCGGACCGGCCCGCCTGAAGCTCCATCAGGGCCAGGTGCATGGCGCTCATGGAACTGGCGCAGGCCGCATCCACCGCGCAATTGGTGCCCCCGAGATTGAGCCGGTTGGAAATCCGGCCCGCCACCACATTCCCCAGAAGGCCCGGAAAGGAGCTTTCCTGCCACGGCACATAGGCCTCTGAAATCCGCTGAATCACCTCCTCCGTCTTATCCGGAGAAATACCCGCATTCTTCAAGGCCCGCCGCCAGTGGGGATGGCCCAGCCGCGCCCCCAGCGGAATCACCAGTTCCTGGGTGCCGGTCACCCCTAAAATGACGCTGGTCTTGTCCCGGTTGAAGTCGCGGCCGTCGCCGTATCCGGCATCCTCCAGCGCGGCCTTGGCCGCCAACAGACCCAGCAGCTGGGAGGTATCGGTCGCCTCCAGGGAACTCGGCGGGATCCCGAACTCCGAAGGATCAAAAGCTACCGGAGAGAGATACCCGCCCCGGGTGCAGTAGACGCTGTCGGGCCGTTTGGGATCGGGATCGAAATAATCGGCCGCCGACCAGTGGGTCTCCGGCACTTCGGTGATGGCGTCCTGACCGTGAGAGATCAGCCGCCAGTAGTCCTTCAGACCCGAGGCTTTGGGAAACAGACAGCCGATGCCGATGATCGCGACGGGTACAGTGACTTCTCTGGAGTGAGAATGGTGTTCCAATGGTATTCCCTTGTTATTCGGTTGATGCTTCAAGTGCGGTGTTGATGTCAGACAATTCCATGGGGCTGAAACGGACCGCTTCAGGGTCCAGGACCACCCCCTGGTATCGAATCCAGTTGACCCGGGTGACCAGGGCCGCGCCGTAGAGCAGATTCATGGCCACCGTGACGGTTCGCCGGTTTTCGGGTTTTTCCAGAAAACTGCCGCGGACCCATTCATTAAAAGCGCCCAGGGAAGGCCCGCACCAGATCTGGTAATCGATTTTTCGGGTCGGGTCCCCGATGGTGGCCCACCGGGAGGATTGGCCCAGGTAAGATCGAAACACCAGCGCCATTTTGTGCTTGGGGTCCCGGTCGGCCCGCTCGATCTGTTTCGGGTCCCGCCTCATAAAAAAAGACCGGGTCCGGTCCCAGGCCTCTTGAAATCCGCACCGAAGGATATCCCGTTCCAGCATTTTCCGCTGTTTTTCCGGAATGTCTTCGAATCGGTCATGGCCGGTATAAAGCTCATACAGCCTGGCGGCCCGAAGGGCGAACATGGTCCCCCGTTTCAGGACCTGAACCTTGACCCCCATTTCGAACATATCCGCGGCCGGGGCCATGGTGATGTCCGCCTGACCCGCCTCGGACAGCATGACACAGACCTCCTGGGAGGTGCCGGCCTCCACGCAGGCCTGATTGACCGACCCGGTCAGCACATAGGCCGCCCCCATGGCAAACGCCGCGGCTGCGGATTCCGGTGTGGAGATCCCGCCCCCCAGGCCGACGCAGATGGGATTTTGGTAACCGTACCGAGCCATGGCCCGGTCCCGGCCCGCGATCATGGTGGGCAGAAGGGCAATGGCGGGTCGGTTGTCGGTATGGCCGCCGGAATCGGCTTCGGCAGTCAGGTCCTCCGCCATCGGGATTGATTTGGCCAACTCGGCCTCCCGAGCGGTGATTCGACCCGCATTCACCAATTTTGTAAGCAACTTCTCGGGAGGCGGGGCGAAAAACTTCTCGGCCACCTCGATACGGGAGACCTTGGCGATCACCTTGTTGGGGCAGATGATGTTTCCGTGGTCATCCCGGTAAATCCCTTTGACCCGATATTCGACCAGGGGAAGGGTGAGCCCCAGGTAAGCCGAGGCACTTACCAGCCGCACCCCTTTTCTCAGGTAAAGGTCGACCACCCCGGCCTCATGCTCCGGTTGGGCGGGGCTGTGAATCAGGTTGGACCCGAACGGACGGCCCTCCAGCCGTTGCTGAAGCTGGTCCACGGCGGCCTCGATCTCTTCCAGAGGCAGGCCCGCGGCCCCGAAAAAACCGATCATACCGGCCCGGCCCGCCGCCTCGACCATCTCCACCGAGGTGATGCCGTTGGCCATGGCCCCGGCCACATAGGCATACTGAAGATGATAGCGTCGTCGAAAGGTCGGGTCCCCCAAGTTCCCGGGGTGAAGCGGAGGAACATAGGCGCAGACCGGATACAGATGGGCGCCCCCGGAAGGGGCTTCACCGAGAACCACTCGGCCGCCCTTGCCCACCGCCAGGTCGCCGTTGCGGCGGATCAAAATCACCGGCCGGTTTACATCCAGGATGGCTCGGCGAACGGCGGAAGCTCCCGTTTCAGGCGCTGTTTCGCCCGGCTCCCACCATCCGGCGGTTCTCGCGTTTTCAGCTGAATCAGACACTCAATCTCTATTCCGAAAAGAAGGGGTTCGAGGTGACGGCATCGGTACGGGGCGACAAATTCCCTGAGATAACAACCTCATAACCAATACGGATTATTTTTCTCTAAAATTTGGTAGTTTAAATAAATCAGTTCCAAGTGTCAAGCCGGATCAGCCATGGCCGGCATTGAAAAAGAAAAAAATAGGTCATCGTTTCGGCCCCCCTCAATCATTAAGGCTTGGCCGAAACGATGATCAACGCAAAAAATTCGCCCCCCGAATAACGGTCGAATCGGCATTCGTCCGCCGCAGGGTATGGTTGCGTATTGACTAATCGATCGATTTGGAGGATATGATTCCCATTCTACTCTTAAGCAAGGAGAACCCAATGGATCTGCAACAATATTGCCCGGAAAAGGTCGTCAGCGCCGAAACCGCCATCTCCAAAATCAAACGGGGCAGCCGGGTCTTTGTCGGCACCGGATGCGGAGAACCCCAGCACCTGATCAAAATGATGGTTCAGGACCTGAACATGCAGGATATCATGGTTTATCAGATGCTCTCCTCCACCTTTTCGCAGTTCATCGAGGAAGACTCTTTTCTGAGACGATTTTCCCTCAAGCTTTTTTTCATCAGCCGTGCCCTGCGAAAAGCCGCCTCCGAAGGCAAGCTCGATTACCTGCCCACCTATCTCTCTCAGATTCCGACCCTGTTCTACAGCAAGCGCATCGGCCTCGATGCGGCCCTGGTTCAGGTGAGCCCGCCGGACAAATTCGGATATTGCAGCCTCGGGGTGTCGGTGGATATCACCCGCTCCGGCATGGAGTCGGCCAAAATCGTCATCGCCCAGCTCAACCCCCGAATGCCCAAGACCTGGGGAGACAGCTTCGTCCACATTGATGAAATCGATTATGTGGTCCCCCATGAAGAACCCATTGTGGAATCCCTCTCGACCCGAAAGCAGAATGAAATCACCCGGCGGATCGGCCATTTCGTGTCGGAAGTGGTGGAAGACGAGGCCACCCTTCAGATCGGCTTCGGCCATCTGCCCAATGAAATCCTGCCCTACCTGGACAAGAAAAAGGAGCTGGGCATTCATACCCAGGTCATCACCGACGGGCTTCTTCCCCTGCTCAAAAAAAAGGTGATCACCAATAAGAAAAAGACCCTCATTCCCGGCCGGGTGGTGGCCTCTCTGGTGATGGGCTCTCAAGAGCTGTATGATTTCGTGGACAACAACCCGATGTTCTATTTCCGGTCATCGGATTATGTCAATGATCCCACCGTCATCGCTCGAAACGACAACCTGATCTCCATCAGCTCGGCCCTGGAGGTGGACCTGACCGGTCAGGTCTGCTCGGATTCCATCGGCAACAAATTCTACAGCGGCATCGGCGATCAGGTCGACTTTCTGCGGGGCAGCGCCATGTCCAAAGGCGGGTTTTCCATTATCGCCCTTCCGTCTACGGCCCAAAACGGCCGGGTATCCCGTATCGTGCCCAGCCTCAGCGAAGGGGCCGGGGTGGCCACCACCCGGGCCGACGTGGATATCGTCATCACCGAATACGGGATCGCGGAGCTTCAGGGCAAGTCCATTTACCAGCGGGTGATGGAGCTGGTCCAGATCGCCCATCCCAAGTTTCGGGAAGAATTGATAGAAGAAGCCAAAAAGCGGCGCTTCATCTTCGCCGACCAGCTGCCGCCCTCCACGGAAGATCTCATATTCCTGGAGGGATACAAAACCACCCGGGAACTCAAAAACGGCAAAACCGTGCTGTTTCGTCCCCTTTTTCCGTCGGATGAATTCGCCTACCGCAATTTTTTCTACTCCCTTCAGGAAAAGACCATCTATTACCGGTTTTTTTATAAAATGAAGATCTTTTCCCACGAAGTGCTTCAGAAACAATACGCCAGCGTCGACTATAAGCGCAATATGTCCATCGTCGGGCTGGTGCATCGCAAGCGCCACAAAGAGCTGATCGCCATCGGCTCCTATGCCGAAGCCGAAGCGGATAGAGCGGAGGTCGCATTCGTGGTGAGGGAGGATTACCAGGGCATGGGCATCGCCTCCTACCTTCTGGAGCAGCTCGAGGTCATCGCCCGGGACAACGACTACACCGGGTTCCTCGCCACCACCCTTCGGGAAAATTCCGCCATGCTCCATGTCTTCAAAAAGCGGTATCCCAACGCCAAGGTGGTTTCCAGCAGCAGCGACATCGTCATCTACATGGATTTCGCCGACAAAGACAAGCCCCGGACCCGGGCCAGAGAGCCGGAGGTATAAGTCCTGAACCATGGAGATCGGATCTTCGGAATGGACGGCCCTCATCCGGAAAGGCGCGGAAAAGTTCGGGGTTCACCTCAACAGCCGCCAGACCGAACAATTCGCCGTTCACGGACGAGACCTGCTTGCCTGGAACCGGCGAATCAATCTGACCCGAATCACCGATCCGAAAACGGTGGCGATTCGCCATTTCATCGATTCCCTGGCCCCGGCCGATTGGGTCCCCGCAGATGCCCGCATCCTCGACATCGGCTCCGGCGGCGGATTTCCGGGGATTCCGCTGAAGGTGGCCTGCCCGAGCCTTTCGGTCACCCTGATCGACGGGGTGAGAAAAAAGATCAATTTCCTGAAGACCGTTATTCGAAACCTGAACCTGAAAGGAATCGAGGCCCGTCACTGTCGTGCCGAGGAAATGATCAAAGCGGATGACTCCCATGCCCGCGCCTATGGGGTAATCCTCTGTCGCGCCCTCACCGCACTCGATCGGTTTGTGGAGCTGGCCCGGCCGCTTCTTTCAGAGGGCGGGACCTTGATCGCGATGAAGGGTGATCTCTCTTCGAAAGAACGGGAGGATCTGGCCCGATACCTGGATAATATCGGCCCTTTTTTTCGGTGGGAAGAAAAACCATACACCCTCCCGGTTGAGGGTTCCCGGCGAACCCTGGTCAGATTGGTGCATCAGCAGACCGAAGAAGATCCAGCACAGCCAGTTCGGCCCGGCTGAGGGGTGCATCGGTTTCTTCCGCCTCTTGCTCCGCATCTTCGAAAACCCGCTCCAGCCAGCCCGCCTCAAATGCCTCGAAAACCAAGGGATGGATATAATACTTGCGGCAGATCGTGGTGGTATTTCCCAGAGCCTTGGCCACCCGTTTCAGGGGTTTCGTGGTCGGTTTTCCGCGGCCGGTTTTCTCTTCCAAGATGCTGACCTTATAAAGCTCCTCCGCCATTAAAACGGTTCCCCACCAGGTTCGAAAGGTTTTGGCGGTAAAATCGCTTCCCGATATTTCTCGAATATATTCATTGACGTCTTCCGATCGAATCGGCTGACGTTGTCCCTGATCGTCGATGAATTGAAAAAGCTCCTGACCCGGCAAGTCCTGGCATTTTCCGATCTGACGGGCCAACCGACGGTTCGAAACCTCTTTTACCAATGTTTTGCCCCGCTTGCCTTTGAATTCAATCCGTATTTTGGTGGCGGAAACATCCACATGCCGGTTGCGCAAGGTGGTCAGGCCATAGGAATTGTTCTGCCTGCGGTACTCGGGGTTGCCGATACGAAACTTCGCCTCGTCCAGCAAAGCGACCACCACCGCCAATACCCGTTCCCTGCTCATATCATGTTTTTTCATGTCCGAATCCACAGCATCGCGAATACCGGACAGAGCCCTGCCGAATTCGTACAGACGATCGAACTTGGTCTGATTTTGTACTTCCCCCCATCTGGGATGGTAAATGTACTGCTTTCTGTGTTTCCGGTCCCGACCCGTCGCCTGAATATGCCCCTGGGGATTGGCGCAGATCCAGACATCCTCCCAGGCCGGGGGAATCACCAGGCTACGGACCCGCTTAAGGACCGATGTATCCTGTATCCGGTTTCCCTCGGGATCGAAATAGGAAAAGCCCCGCCCCCAGCGTTTTCGCCGAATGCCCGGCAACTCGTCCGTGACGTAACAGAGCAGCTTTTCAGGTACGGCTGCCGATTCGGCACCGGTGCTTTCCGCCTGTTCAGAATTTTTTTTCTTGGAAACTACCATTCCCCGCACCCCGATATACCCCTTTGACCCCATGTTCGGGATCGGCCCCGGTGGTTACTCTGCAATCATCCATTTAAATAATATTATACCTAAAAAAGCGAAAAAAAGGAGAAGGGCTATGAAAGCGGTTGTTTTTCACGAAATCGGCGATATTCGCCTGGATGATGTTCCCGAACCCCGGATCGAGGCCCCCACCGATGCCATCGTGCGCCTCACCGCCAGCGCCATCTGCGGAACCGATCTGCATATGGTTCGGGGAACCATGACCGGGATGGAACCCGGGACCATTTTGGGCCACGAAGGAGTCGGCGTGGTGGAGGAGATCGGGAATCAGGTGCGTAACCTCAGCATCGGCGACCGGGTGGTGATCCCCTCCACCATCGCCTGCGGATACTGCTCCTACTGTCGGGCCGGGTATTACGCCCAGTGCGACAACGCCAACCCGAACGGCAAACGGGCCGGTACCGCCTTTTTCGGAGGTCCCAAGATGACGGGCCCCTTCAACGGTCTACAGGCCGAAAAAGCCCGCATTCCCTTTGCCAATATCGGGCTGGTGAAACTGCCTGATTCGGTGAGCGATGATCAGGCCATCCTGATATCCGACATCTTTCCCACCGGCTATTTCGGTGCGGACCTGGCTGAAATCGAAGCCGGAGATACGGTGGCGGTTCTCGGATGCGGACCGGTCGGGCTGTTTACCATTATCAGCGCACGATTGATGGATGCGGCTCGTGTGATTGCGGTGGACCAGATCCCTTCACGCCTGGAAGCGGCCCGAAATCTCGGGGCCGAGGTGGTCGATTTCAGCAAAGAAGACCCGGTATCGACCATTCTGGATCTGACCGGCGGCATCGGGGTGGATCGTCTCATCGATGCGGTGGGGGTGGACGCGGAACGGCCCCACAGCGGTCCGGCGGCGGAAAAGGCGGAAAAAAAGGCGAATCAGTTTCAACAGCAGGTGGAGGAAATCACAGCCGAATCGGCTTCTCCGGGAGAGGGCGCCTTCACACCGGGAGAGGCGCCCACTCAGGCTCTGGACTGGGCGGTACAGGCGATCGCCAAAGCGGGAACGCTGTCCATCATCGGGGTCTATCCCGGAACCGTGCGGCGGTTTCCCATCGGGGCGGCCATGATGAAGAACCTGACCATCAACATGGGCAACTGCAACCATCGAAAATACATCCCCATGCTGGTGGATCTTGTGGCCGGCGGGACACTGGACCCCACGGAAATTTTGTCCAACGTCGAGCCGGTGACCTCGGCCATAGAAGCATATGAGATATTTGACCAACGGCAGCCCGGATGGATCAAGGTGAAGCTCGACCCCTCCGGCTGAGGCAAACCGGCCGCGGAGCGGTTACGAAACACTCTTCGCGGCCGGTTTTCGATCGGAAGGTATTCGGCCGGCTTACCCTGAGTTTCGGAAACGAAGCAGTTTCTGAGCGGGTCCGCCTTCGATGAGCGGGATGAATTTGCGGTTCACTTTGGGAAAGGGATACTCCTCGATCTCATTCATGAGAATCCAGCGATGATCCTGGGGGCCGGCCAATTCGATTTCTCCGGATCGGTATCGACAATAGAAGACCTCCAGGTCTACTTTAAAATGGGTATAGGCGTGGCGGACCCGGGTCAGATAGGCATCCACCGCCACCGCCAGACCGGTGGTCTCTCGAATGCGACGGATCAAGGCTTCCGACGGCTCTTCGCCGGGCAGGATTTCTCCGCCCGGAAATTCCCACAATCCTCCGAGAAGCCCCTCGGTCGGTCGCCGGGTGATGAGCAGTTCACCGTTGCGGCATATCACCCCGGCCACCAGTTTTCGGGTCGGGGTCGGTTTCCGTTGAATCCGTCGGGGATATTCCGCCACCGAGCCGGCCTGAAAAGCACGGCATTCCCACCGGAGCGGGCAACCGACACAGCCGGGATTGACCGGCCGGCAGATCAGGGCCCCCAGTTCCATCATCGCCTGGTTGAATATCCCGGGTGAAGACGGGTCCAGCAACCGGGTCGCCAGTCCCTTGAAGACGGTATGGGAGGGCGCGGCATTGGCCGGTGCATCCAGGGTCAGCAGGCGGGCCAGGACCCGTTTGACATTGCCGTCCACCACCGCATGCCTGCCTTCGAACGCAATGCTCTGAACGGCGGATGCGATATACTCCCCCACCCCCGGTAAACTTTTGAAGGTGTCCCAGTCATCGGGGATTTTTCCCCGGTATTCGGTCACCACCACCCGGGCCGCCTTGTGCAGGTTGCGGGCCCGGGCATAGTAGCCCAGTCCCTCCCAGACCTTGAGCACTTCCTGAGGGTCCGCCTCGGCCAGGGATTCAATATCGGGAAACCGGGCCATAAAATCGGCATAATAGGGCAGAACCGTATTGACCTGAGTCTGCTGAAGCATCACTTCCGACACCCAGATGGCATAGGGGTCGGCCGTTTCCCGCCAGGGCAATCGTCGATGGTGCATTCGGTACCACTGGATCAGCGGCTCCCGAATGCGATTGATTCGGTTGGTTTTCAATTCGGATGGCTGCATATCGAGTTCAATAAGAAAGCGGTTGATTCTTTATGGTTTCGGGGACTATATTTCAGCACGGAAAAAAATCTGAGAATTCACGGGCGGCATCCCCCTTCAAATATCGTTTTTCCCGCCCCCTAATTAGAGGAGTTCCACCTGTGTGGACCTGGTTCAAAAAAAAACTCTCCGGCGATTACATGCGACGACAGATCTATATGATGTCGAGTCTCGGGCTGTTCTATATCATCATCATCGCCCTGTTCGCAATCCCGCTCCTGGGCGCTTTCGTGGTGGTCCTGATCCAGGGGGTGATGGACTTCCGGTTCCTGATTCTGGGCGGCGGCATCATCCTTCTGGGGCTGGCGGTCTTTTATGTCGGCAGGTTCACCTTGCGGTTTTTCCAGAAGGTGCGCCGGGACGGATTTCTGGCCCTTCGGGATGCCCGAAACCGGTCCCGGCAGGGCCAGCCTGTGGAAATCGGTTTATTCGGGGGCCTGCTCACATTCTCGTATGGGGGCCGATCCGACCAGTCGGCCCTGGAGCATACCGAGGAACCGCCCCGTCTGATCACCGACGCCACCGGCGAATTCCCCCCGAAAAAAGATCCGGTGCGACAGCTTCGGGAACTCTCGGTTCTCAGAAATGAAGGGGTGATCGATGCCGACGAGTTTCAACGGCTCAAATCCGCCCTGATCCGGCATTTCTGCGAAGGCGAACCGGAAGAAGATTCCGCCGCAGTTTCCGAAGAATAGTCCCGATCCAAACTATCGTTTCAGGTGATGATACGGCGGATAGGTGGACAGCCGTTCATCCTCCACCGGATCACCCACCGTGAAATGGTAAAGACTCTGAAAAGTCGAATCCTTCAATCCCAAAATCTCATGGACCGGATCATCGAAAAAGCACCCGATTCCGGTGCCGCGAACCCCGTGGGCTTCGGCCTCCAGATAAAGCACCTGGCCGATCATGCCGGTTTCCCAGAAAAGATGACGATATTTGTAAGGCGCCTCGGCAATCGTCTCCTGAAAATCGGCGATCATCCCCAGGGAAAAGGCGCTGTATCCGGCGATCCCCTGGTGGCAGCTGAGGGCGACGGCGGTGTCCTGACAATTGCCCGCTTCCAGCAGAAACAGTCGCCGGTTTCCTTGCACCGGTTCCCACCCGAAATCGGAACGGGTGTGTTGTCGAATTCGATCCAAACCGTTCCCGGTCCGATGGAAAAAATAGAGCCCGGGCTTCATCTCTTCCACCCGGTGGACGAACAGGAGGAGATTCACTCGAGGCGGTCCCAGTCCGAGATCAAACGGCGGACAGTTGTGTCGGGGCAGGGTCCTTTTCAGCATGGACAGAAAACACGCCCGCGCAAGCATCCCCTTTCCGCTGAAAGAGACCGCACTGCGGCGCCGGCGGATGATCTCGGCGGCCGAAAGGTTAGAAACGGCCCCTTGCCCGAAAGCCTCTTCTTCAAAGGCGGACGGCTTTTCATCCGTCCGCGGCTTCTCGGTGGCTTCGGCGGCCCGTTGAATCGCCTGCCAGTCGACCGGATCACGGCTGAGACGGTTGGGGGCGCCTTGAAATTGCAATTCTGAAAAAGCGGAAAGCACCGCCCGGGGTAGATCCGAAGCCGTTTCCGTATTCGCAGGATGAACTACACATATCAGATCGGGGTGTTCGGCTTCCAACGGCTTCCACTCGGTTCGATCAAACCCCAGTATCCGGTTTACATCCGCGTCCGAAAGCCGGTGAAGGCAGCTCAGTTTCCATCCCTGAAGATTGGCCGAAACGGCCAGGGCGGCCAGGGCATGGCCCACATCATGGTTGCAGTACCGAAAGGCCCGCTCCCCGTATTTCCAGGCTTCCCGCCAGAAGATGCTGCTCAGGCCCACCAGAAACACCTCCACTCCGAAATGGTTCCGAATCTTCTCGCAAAGAGACTCCGGAAGGACCGCCCGCCTTTCCAAGGCATGCGGATAGGGATTGTAGTGGTAAACCCCGGGACTTAAATCCTCGGCTTGAGGAATCACCAGGTGGGCCTCGGTGGGATGAAGATTTCCGCTGGACGGATTCATTCGCAATGCCCACCGGCTGGGACCGGCCGCCTTCCAGGCCGAAAGCCCCATGGACAGCTCCAGAAACGCCCCGATCGATCCCTTGGATACGGGGCTGCTCGAATGATGCTCCCGACGATAGAGGTCCGGGTGCTTCCCCACCGGGTCCTCCTTCAGCAGCTCCAAAGACACGGACTCTGCGCCTTCATAGGTGCGAAACGGAATCGGCTGGTTCTGCCAGTCCATATAACCGGGGGACCGGGCGTACCGGCGAAAATGGTGCTTGGTCTCCTCATGGTAGGTCATTACGGCTTTCGCATCTTTATTCATGCCTTCTCCCTTCCCTTCGGAACCGGTTTCGGAAATTCAGACGACCTAAACATAATCAGCAAACCGGGTTTGAAAAGGTGCGAGCCGAAAGACCGAGGCCAAGACCCTTATCTGACTTTATTTACAGTGTTTCAGAGCATAGTCCCTCATATTTTCGACAAAACCCACCGCCTCTTTTTCCGCCTTGTAAAAATAAAACCCGCTCAGCATGCCCGACCCGATGACCCCCTCCTGATGAAAGGTGACCCGGTGTCCTCCGTTTTCAGCACTTACCCCGTAGTAGCCGCTGATGGACTGAATGTCCGGGGAAACCAGTCCCCCCTGATCGATGGCCGTAAGCCGATAATTAATGCGATTCTTATCCCGGTCCAACTCTCTTTTGAAGGTCGACTTGGCATGATAAAACATCTTGCGGTAATCATAGGTGATGGTCTGCCATCGGTCCCCCTTCCCGACCAGTTCGACGGCATCGGCATGGCGGGCGTATCGGCGTAACTGGTCCGGTTCATAGAGCATGTCCATGAGACATTTTCGGTCGGCGTTCACCGGAAAACTGCCTGTAAACACATACCGGTTGCCGGTGGTGGAAAACCGGTGGCGGATCTCTTTCTCAGCCCCCTGAACCGGGGGAGAAAGACTGGAGATCACCACGACCGCTGAGAGGAGCAAAAGGCTGCGCATCGGCATTCCCCTTTTTTGATGAAGGCGGATCTATTCATTTGAGAAATCATTTGAGAAACACTTGGATAGTAGCATTTTTCGGCCGGTCCCGTAAACCGAATCAGGATGGGCAGGATGAAAACGGATATCCAGGATGGTTCCGTGGCCATTCCGGATTCAAACGCCCCTTGCCCCCGAGGAAAATTAGAGGTAAAAAAAGAAATTTTTGTTGAGAATTTTCGTAAACGGAGAAACGCTTTTAATGTCCCTTATAAACCTTCAAGATATATCCTTGGGATTCGGCGGTCACCCGCTTCTGGATGGGGTTCGGCTGACCATCGAATCCGGAGAACGGGTGTGCCTGCTGGGTCGAAACGGGTCCGGGAAATCGACCCTTCTGAAGCTGATCAACGGTGAAATCCTTCCGGATTCAGGCGAAATCATTCGCCGACAGGGAGCCCGGACTTCCCGGCTTATTCAGGAAGTAGACACCGGTTTGACGGGCCGAACATACGATGTGGTGGCGGAAAAGCGAGCCCGGGAAAGCGATCCCCTCGATGAGGAGTGGGACATTCGCCCGCAGGTGGAGACCATCCTCTCCCGCATGGACCTGGACCCGAAGGCCGAGTTCAACGCCCTCTCGGCCGGACTCAAGCGCCGGGTCCTGCTGGCCCGGGCCCTGGTCGCCGACCCCGATCTTCTGCTCCTGGATGAGCCCACCAACCACCTGGATATCGGTGCCATTCGGTGGCTGGAGGAATTCCTGCTGCGTCATGTCAAGGCCCTTCTGTTCGTGACCCATGACCGAATGTTTCTGCGGAAACTGGCCACCCGGATCATCGAACTGGACCGGGGGCGGCTTCGAAGCTGGAACTGCGATTATGACACCTTTCTGGAGCGAAAAGCGGCCGCCCTGGAGACCGAATCGGAACACTGGGCCCAGTTCGACAAAAAGCTGGCCCAGGAGGAAACCTGGATCCGCCGAGGGGTCAAGGCCCGCCGCACTCGAAATGAAGGCCGGGTGAGGGCATTGGAAAAGATGCGGGAAGAACGGCGGCTTCGAAGAGAACGAATGGGCACCGCCGGCCTTCAGGCCCAGGAAGCCAAGCGCACCGGCAAACTGGTCATCGAAGCCAAAGATATCGCCTATCATTATGACGGCCGCCCCATTATCCAAAATTTCTCCACCACCATTCAGCGGGGGGATAAAATCGGCATCATCGGCCCCAACGGCGCCGGAAAAACCACCCTGCTCAACCTGCTGTTGGGCCACCTGACACCGGACACCGGGACGGTCCGCCACGGAGTCCACCTGGAGATCGCCTATTTCGATCAGCTTCGGGTCCGGCTCGACGAATCCAAGTCGGTCCAGGACAATGTGGCCGACGGCAACGACCGGGTCGTCATCAACGGCAAACCCCGCCACATCATCGGCTATCTCGGGGATTTCCTCTTCCCTCCGGACCGGGCCCGAAGCCCGGTCTCCATGCTCTCGGGCGGCGAACGAAACCGGCTCCTCCTGGCCAAAATCTTCGCCAAACCCGCCAATGTCCTGGTGCTCGACGAACCCACCAACGACCTCGACCTCGAAACCCTGGAGATGCTGGAAAACCTGCTGGTCGAATACACCGGCACCCTCCTCCTGGTCAGCCACGACCGGGCCTTTTTGAACCATGTGGTGACCGGCATCTTCGCCTTCGAAGGAGACGCCGAAGTCAACGAATACGTGGGCGGATACGACGACTGGCTGGCCCAGCGGCCGGAACCGACCCCGATCGCGGAAGAGCCCGCCCCCACACCACCCAAGCTCAAACCTCGGGCTGACCGGCCCCGGAAGCTCAGTTACAAGGAAAAGCAGGAGTTGGAAAATTTGCCGGGGCGGATTGAAGCCTTGGAGG
>JBKHDE010000089.1:0-16873 GCA_046541495.1 Desulfococcaceae bacterium | reverse complement strand
CCCCCCCTTCATGCCGCTTTCGATATAACGCAAAATAGGTCACCGGAATCACCAGCAGGGTAAACAGGGTCGAAGCGAACAGCCCGAAGATCAGGGTCCAGGCCAGGCCTGAAAAGATCGGGTCCAGGGTGATCGGCCAGGCCCCCAGAGCCGTCGTGGCGGCGGTGAGCAGAATCGGCCGCATGCGGATGGCGCCGCTTTCGAGGATCGCCTCTTTGAAGTCCATGCCTTCCCGAAGCGAATCCTGAATGAATTCGATCAGCACCAGGGAGTTTCGAATCACGATGCCGCCCAGCGCGATCATGCCGATCATGCCGGTGGCGGTGAAAAAGATCGGGTTTTCAAATCCGCCCACCGGATCGGCCGCCACCAGGTTCAACAGCCAGAAGCCGGGCATGGCCCCGATCAGGGTCAGGGGAATCGCCATCATGATCAGAAGCGGCATGAAAAACGAATCGGTCTGAAGGATCAATAGAATATAGATCCCCATCAGGGCCGCGGCAAAGGCGATGCCCATGTCCCGAAAGACCCGCAGGGTGATCTGCCACTCCCCTTCCCCGGTCCAGACCGCTTTCACCCGATCCGACAGCGGATTCTCCTCAAGCCGATTCTGCATATCCAGAATCGCCTCGGCCGGGGCCCGACCCGCCATCTCGGCGATCACGAAGACCACCCGCTCCAGGTTCTTGTGGTAGATCGGCTGATCGATCGGCACCCGGACGATGTTCACCATCTCCGCCAGGGGGACCACCTGACCGGTCGCCGTCTTCATGGGAATCTGGGAAAGCGAGGTGGTGCTGGACCGCTTTTCCCGGGGCAGAATGGTCTTGACCAGCAGAGGCTGGCGTTCGTCCGGCACGTGGACCATGGCCGGATGGGCCCCGCTCAGGGCGGTCCGCAGGGTCTGAATGATCGCCGCCGTACTCACCCCGTGCAGGGCCGCCTTCTCCTTGTCCACCACGAAGTCGATCCGCTCCCGGGGGGCTTCGGCCATATCATCGATATCGACCACATAGGGTTCGGCCTTCATGATCTTCTGAATATGCTTCCCGCCTGCGATCAATTCCCGGTAAGAGGTATCGGAGTCCCCGTATATCTCCACCACGATGGTGGCCAGCACCGGGGGGCCGGGGGGCACCTCCACCAGTTTGGCATTCACCCCGTGCTTTTGGGCAATCTCCTCCAGGTCCTTTCGCAGCCGCAACACGATTCCGTGGCTTTGCATCCCCCGTTTGTCTTTTTCCAGCAGGTTCACCCGAATATCCGCCACATGCCCCCCTTCCCGAAGGTAATAATGGCGGACCATGCCGTTGAAGTCCATGGGGGAGGAAAGTCCGACATAGGAGACCACGTTCGTGACCTCCGGCACCCCCCGCAGATAATCTTCATAGGCCTGCACGGCCCGGTCGGTCTCCTCCAGGGTGGTTCCTTCGGGCGAATCCAGGATGATCTGGAATTCGTTTTTATTGTCGAAAGGCAGCATCTTGAGCGGCACCAGCCGCAGCAGAATCAGGACCACAGCCAAACCCAGCAGGGCCAGAACCACCGCCAGCAACACCCACCGCAAGGTGCGGGAATCCAGGAAGGGGGTCACCACCGTTCGGTAGGTTTTACGAATCCAGCCCCGGGGGGCTTTGGTTCCCTCCGTATCCACCGCCTCTTTTTTGTCCTCATCCACCCCGGTTTTCTTCAGCAGCATGTGGGTGAACCAGGGCACGATGCTGAGGGCGCAGAGGGTGGAAAAGATCACCGTGACCGGCACGTTGGCGGCCATGGGCGCCATGTAGGGGCCCATCATGCCGGTGATGAAAAACAGCGGGGTGAAGCTGACGATGATGGCCAGGGTGGACATGATCACCGGGGGCAATACCTCGGCCACGGCATACAGGGTGGCGTCGATGGAGTTTCGTTTGCCTATCAGCAGATGCCGCTGAATGTTGTCGACGTTGGTGATGGGGTCGTCCACCACCAGGCCCAGGGAGAGGATGAGGGCGAAGAGGGTGACCCGGTTGATGGTGTATCCGAACAGAAAATTGACAAACAGCGCCAGCGAAAAGCTGATCGGCACCGCCAGGGCCACCACCAGGGCCTCCCGCCATCCGAGGGTGAAGGCCAGGAGCAGCACCACCGTACCGATGGCGAATCCCAGTGAACTCAACAGGTCGCTCACCTTTTCATCGGCGGTTTGGCCGTAATTGCGGGTCACCTCGTAATGGACGTCGGCCGGAATCACCGTCTGCTCCAGTTCTTCCATGCGCTTGAGGATGGTCCGGGCCACATCCACCGCATTGGCGCCCTTTTTCTTGGCCAGGGCCAGGGTCACTGAAGGGGCGCTTTCAGGGGGAGAAACCGGCCCGGCTTCTGCGTCCGTATCCTCGGGATAGACATTCGAAAACCCGATCCGGGTATAGCTGTCCACCTCCGCGGGACCGTCGATGACCGCGGCCACATCCCGCAGATAGACCGGCCGGCCCTGGTGGACCCCGACCATGAGATCCGAGACCGCTTCGGCCGAAGACAGAAATGAAGTGCTGGTGACGGTGAAGCTTCGGTTGAACCGGGAAAACTCACCGGCGGTCACCGATGCATCGGCCCCCTCCAGGGCCTTTTGAATCTCCAACACCGACACCCCGAGGCCGTCCATCCGCTCCAGGGACAGCTCCACCCGGATCTCCCGCTTACGAC
This sequence comes from Desulfococcaceae bacterium, assembly GCA_046541495.1. Classification (GTDB taxonomy): domain Bacteria; phylum Desulfobacterota; class Desulfobacteria; order Desulfobacterales; family Desulfococcaceae; genus JAABSQ01. Next base: position 14,188 of record JBKHDE010000089.1, on the reverse strand, counting down.
CCCCCACGATATCGGTTCGGGAGATGTTCTCGATCCCGGAGAGGCGGGCCAGCACCTCCTCCCCGATCCGGCGAAGCGCCGGGTCCTGGTAGCGCTCGGAATAGAGGGTCAGATTGACGATGGGCACATCATCGATCTCCAGCGGTTTGATCACCCATCCCTGAACGATGGGCGGCACCGCGTCGATGTTCATGCGGATCTTGTTGTGGAGCTTGACCAGGGACCGCTCCCGGTCCTCCCCCACGTAAAACCGGACGGTAACCACCGCCATGTCCCGCCGGGAGATGGAATAGACATACTCCACCCCGTCGATCTGCCACAGCAGCCGCTCCAGGGGGGTGGCCACCAGCTTCTCGATCTCCCGGGGCGAGGCCCCTGGCGCCTGAATGAAGACATCGGCCAGGGGCACCACGATCTGGGGCTCCTCCTCCTTGGGGGTGATCATGACCGCCGCCACCCCCAGGCAGAGCGAAGCGATGATCAGAAGGATGGACAGATGGGAGGTCAGAAAAACCCGGACGATGGCGGGAATAATGCCTTTCGGCTTCGATCCCTGGTCGGTCATGATCCTTCTCCCGCAGGCCTCTTTTCGAGGGCAAGGGTTTCGCCGCCGGACAACCCCGAGAGCACCTCCACCTTTCCGTCGATCCGCCTGCCGGTCTGAATGAAGCGGCGCTTCCAGACATCCCCTTCTTTGACCCGGACCAGCTCCAGCTGCCCCACCCGCCGGACCGCTTCTTCAGGAATCACCACCACCCGGTGCTCGCGCACCGGAATCAGGAGCTTGCCGAACATCCCCGGATACAGCCCGGAAATTCTGGGGATGGACGCCTTGACCAGAAAGGTGCGGGTCTGGGGATCGGCATAGGGGACGATCTCCTCCACCTCCGCCTCCACCGTTTCCTCGAGCGGGGTGATATTGACCCGCAGGCGTGTTCCGGAAGTGACCTTTCGAATCAGCCCTTCCCGCACATAGGCTTCCAGGCGGAGGGTGCCGGCGGTCTGGAGCTTGAGCAGCGGTTTGCCGGGCATGGCCATGTCGCCGGGGTCGACCAGGCGCTGAAGGACTTCTCCGGATTCCGGCGCCAGCAGCCGGGTGTAGCCGACCGAGATTTCAGCTTCACGAATCACCTCACGGGCCTGCTGAATCCCGGCTTCGGCTCCGGCCAGGGCGTCTTTGGCGCTCTGAAGGTTGGCCTGGGCCTGAAGATAGGCCGACCGGGCCTGTTCCAGGTCCCGGCTGGTGGCGGCCTGGTTTTCAAAATAATCCTGAATCCGTTTGAAATCGGCCTCGGCCTGTTGAAAGGCCGCTTCGGCGGCGATCACCGACTGGCGGGCCTGCTCCCGGGCCGCTTCGGCGCTTTTGAGCCCCTGCCGAGCCTGATCCAGCCGGGATTCCGACTGCCGGTTGTCCAGGGAGATCAAGAGGTCCCCTTTTTGGACCGTATCCCCGGGGCTCACCTTGACATCCAGCACCTGGGCGGTGACCCGGGCCTCGATATTCGATTCCACCCGGGGCCGCACCGTGCCGACGGCTTCATAATATTCGGTGATGACCTGATTTTCCGCTTTCGCCGTTTTCACCCCATCGGATTCGGCTGCGAATGCCGGCCCGACACCAAAACCGGTCGTCAGAGCCAAAATAATGGAACAAATAATTGATTTCATGAAATTTTCCTGTGTCCCCTATTCTATCTCGATCCCTTTGGCCTTGGCCCAGTACCCCACAGCCCGGCCGATCTCCGCCATGGCCTTTTGCCGGTCATAATAGGCGGCGGTGGCGCGGATGCGGGCGCGATTCCGGTCCAGCTCCGCCTGAAGATACCGGGTGATGGTGACCGATCCGCCTTCGAACTGTTTCAGAACCAGGGCCAGGGATTCTTCGGCGGCCGCCGCGCTTTGCCGGGCCGCCTCCAGCCGGGCCCGGGCCGCTTCCAGGTTCTGATAGGCGGTTTTGACATCCATCCGCACCGACAACCGGGCATTCCGGTCGGCCGCCAGGGTTTCCGCCAGCCGTGCCGAGGCCATATTCACCGCGGCCCGGGTGCTGAACCCGGTGAAAAGGTCCCAGTTGAGGATCACCGCCACCATCCAGTTTTCCCGGTCGGTGTCGTAGTCCGTGGATTCGTCGTCCAGATAATATTTGGCCTGCATGTCCACCCGGGGAAGGTACTCGCTGCGGGCCGCATCCACGGCCATGGCCGCCTTTTCGACGTTGGCCCGCATCTGTTTCAGATCGGGGCGTTGGGCCAGGGCATAATCGATGCCCCGGCCGTATGCCTGTGGAAAGGATGCGGCGGGCAGCCCCTCGGGCTGCTTCAGGACCAGTTTCGCATTCGGATCGATCCCCAGAAGGGTGGCCAGGGCGGTCACGGCGGTTTGATACCGGTTTCGGCTTTGAACCAGCTCTTCCTGAGACTGGGCCAATCGCGCCTCCAGCGAAAGAACGTCCGATTTCAGGGCGCTGCCGCCGCGAAGCCGCACCCGCATCATCTCCAGCTCCTTCTGAACGGTGGCGATGGACTCCCGGGAGATGCCGATGAATTCTCCGGCCGCCAGCACATCATAGTAGGCGCCGATGACCGAGGCGATCAGGCCGTTTTCCACACTCTCCCGGTCCAGCTGAGAAATGGCCAGGCCGGTCCGGGCCATTCGGCGGTTGAGGTAGTCCCGGCCCCCGTGGAATAGGTTCAGCCGTCCGGTGACCCCGGTTTCGAAATTGTCCAGTTCACCCGGATCATTGAAATCGGCGTCGGGCGGCAATTCCCGCTGGTCGATTTTTTTAAAAAGATAAACGGAGGGGGCGTCCGCATGGGTGTATTCGGTATAAAAGCCGAGGGCCGGATAAAAAGCGGCATTGGTCTGTTGAATGGCGGCTTCGGCTTGCATGATGCGGGCCAGGGCCATTTGGTTTTCCGGATTATTCTCCAAAGCAGTGCGAATGGCCTCGGCCAGGGAAATCTTCTCGGCGGCGGTTAACGGGGATGCCCGGCCCGGGGCTTGTTCAACCGCCAGCGGGCCGATGCGCACCGACTCGGCCCGGGAAGCCGTGATTTCTTCGTATCGATAAGGGCTGCATCCGGACAGAAGGATCAGAAGACAAATCATGTACCGTTGCATGTTTACTCCAAGGATGGGGGTGTAATTTCGATGCAATTCAAGAACATCTCAGGCCTATAATCAGCTTTTTCCCTTAAGAATGCAACATCTGATAGTTGTTTCACCGGATCAGGGATTCGATGAAACAGCCGCCGCCTCCGCCGTCTTCTTCCGCCACGATCTCGGGCTCCACAAAGTTTTCCTCGGTGGAGGCGGTCAGAGCCCGAACCGCATTGACCCGGGCCCCGGTGAGGACCCGCCCTTCCAGGGCAGCCAGCGGTTCGGCGCCGTTGAGAACGGCGTTTTTCACCTCCAGATGGGTCAGCTCCGGCCGGTGGGACCAGACCAGACCGGCGATGCCGGCCACCACCGGCGCGGCCATGGAGGTGCCGCTTTTGAACCCGTATTCATCCCCTTCGAATTCCCACCGAATGCCGGTGAGGATGATATCGTCCACCACCGACCCGGCAAAGGTACGGGATTCGTCGGTTTCCAGCCGAAACCGCAGGTAAAAGGCCTCCCCCAGTTCGTCTTCGCTGCCCCACCCCAGAATTCTTTCAATCCCGTTGGAAAAACCGGTGACGAACCCGGTCACCGGAAAATCGATGGAAAAATTGATCCCGTCGGTGGAGCCTTCGATGAACAGAAAATCGAAGTTTTCCTCCAGCCGGAACCGGGACCGGAACTGAATGTGGAGACCGCGATAATTATCGGCGTCGATGGGATTTCGGGTCTGGATATATGAATTTTCATTGTTGGCGTAATCCCCCTCGGAATCCTGCATGACCCAGGAGCCGAATTCCGGATCGAATACCCGGGACCATCGTTCATGCACCGCCTCCTTGATCCAGCGGTCGTCCCCGGATTCGAAATCCTCGGAAAACAGCTCCACCCGGTCGGGCGGCACCGTACTGAAGATATTGGAGACGATACTGCCGCCCGGGGCCGCCACATCAACAGTGGCTCCGAAATTGGAATAGGCGGCCAGACGGTCGTTTTCATCGGTGGCGGCCACCGAAATGATGTTGGGCAGTGGATATCCCGCCGGATAGGTCTGAAACCGATCGTTGTCGTTGGTTTCGTTTCCCGCGGCCGCCACCGCCAGCACCCCGTTTTCGTCGGCATAGCGGAAGGCGTCGCGCTGGAATTGGCTGGGGGAGGGCCCCCCGAAGCTGCAGTTGATGATTCGGGCCCCGTTGTCCACCGCATATTCGATGGCGCTGATGATGTTGATGGACTGAATGATGGCGTCCAGAAACGAGCTGGTCTCGAACAGATCGAAGATCTGCAGGGCCATGATCTTCGCCCGCCACATCACCCCCGAGGCGCCCCGACCGTTGTTTCCATGGGCGGCGATGATCCCGGCCACATGGGTGCCGTGACCGTCGCCGGAAAGGTCCCGGGAATAGTCCGAGGGGTTGGCGTCCTCATTCACGAAATCCCATCCATAGAGATCATCCACATACCCGTTGCCGTCGTCGTCGATCCCGTTGCCGGGGATTTCACCCGGATTGATCCAGGTATTGTCGATCAGGTCGGGATGCTCGAAGGCGACCCCGGAATCGATCACGGCGATGACCAGGTCCGGGCTGCCGGTGGCGATATCCCAGGCCTCGGGGGCGGCGATGTCCGCACCGGACAGCCCCGCCGTTCCGTTCACCGTCTGCCCCCGGTTGTTGAGATACCAGAGCCGGTCGAAATCGGGATCATTCGGAATCGCCATCGGGGTGTAGAGATAATTGGGCTCGGCATGTTCCACCTCCGGAATGCCCTCGAGAATCTTCAGGGCTTCGTCTGTGGTGATGGTGTCGGGAAGCCGCCAGTGCTCCAGACCGATGCTTCGCACCGTCTTCATCACCTCGGCCTCGAATCGGTTCCGCACCCGGTCCTTGTCGGATTCGGCCGTGCCGGGCCTGAATTTGACCAGAACTTCCCGGTTCACGTAGGGTGCCTCGGGTGCTTTCGAATCGGGGTCGGCGGCCCGGGCCGCCGCCGGCTGCATCGAGATCAGAAGGCAGATCCAGAGGCTGATGACCACCGCCGTTCGTATCCTCTTCATAAGCTGTTTCTCCTTCGAAAATTTCAGATAATCGAGTGAATGTCAGGAGACCGCTTCGGCGGGATTGCTAACCCGAATGGCGTCCTTGCCCTCTCCTTTGACATGGAACATGGCCTGATCCGCCAAGGCCAGCAGACCGTTGACGTCCTGGGCATCGTCCGGATAGGTCGCCAGACCGAAACTCGCCCGAATATAGATCTCATGGCCGTGGTGGGTGAGATAAGGGGTTTCCCGAATCCGGACCCGCAGGTCCTCGGCTTTTTCCAAGGCTCGGTCTTTGTCGTATCCCGGAAGCACCACCACGAACTCGTCCCCGCCGTAGGCCACCCCGTAGGCCGGCTTGGCCAGGGCCCCCTGAATGGTGCCGGCCAGTTCCTGAAGGGTCTGGCTGCCCTTGAGGTGTCCATAGGTGTCCACCACCCGCTTGAAGTTGTCGATGTCCATGAAAATCAATGAAAAAGGGAGGTTCTTTTCGGCGCTGACGGCGACCAGTTTTTTGAGGGCCTGGTAGAGATACCGGGTGTTGTAAAGCCCGGTCAGGTTGTCGTGGATGGCCTGATACCGGAACTGCTCCCGGCTTCGCCGAAGCTCCTCCTCCACCTCCTTTCGGGCGGTGTGATCGATGACGATGCCCTCGATCATGGGCCGGCCGTCGTGGTCCTTGGTCAACCGGGCATTGACCATGATCCAGGCCGGGGCGCCGTCCTTTCGGCGAATCTTGAGTTCATAATCGGTCAGTATGCCCCTTCGCTTCAGGGCCTCAATCATGCGGACCCGATCTTCGGGGTCTTCGTAAAAAGTGCTCGCCACATCCTCCAGGGCCAGCACCTCCTCGGGCGAGTCGTAGCCCAGGATGCGGGTGTAAGAAGGGTTGAGGTGGGTGATCCGACCTGAAATGGTGCTCTGAAACATCCCCTGAACCGCATTTTCGTACATGCTTCGGTACCGCTGTTCGGCCCGGCGGCGCTCGATGATCTCGGCCTTGAGCCGGTTGTTGGTCGCCTCCAGCGCCTTTCGGGAGCGATACAGCTCCAGGTGGGTCTTGACCCGGGCCAGCAGCTCCGCCTCATTCACCGGCTTGACCACATAGTCCATGGCCCCCAACTCAAACCCCTTCACCAGAGACTCGGTTTCGGTCTTGGCGGTGAGGAACAGGACCGGAATGTCCCGGGTTTCGGGATTCTCCCGAATCCGGCGGCAGACCTCGAAGCCGTCCATCTCCGGCATCATGATATCCAGCAACACCAGGTCGAAGGCGGTGGACCGGGTCATCTCCAGGGCCGCGGGGCCGCTCTGGGCAAAGGCCATGTTGAACCCTTCTCCCTGAAGGATGTTGGCCACCACCTGGATATTCTTGGGAACGTCATCCACGATGAGAATCTTGTATTTTTTCTCCTTTTCTTCAGCCATTGATCGGCGCCTCCGTGTGTTCGCGGTGCATGGATTTGATCTCCTGAATCAGATCCGGATAGGCTTCCAGGGTCTTGTTGATCTGTTCGATGTCGAAGGTGCTGACCTGGGTGTTCAGGCGGTTCCCGAATTCCTGAAGCGGCCGCACCGAGTAGGCATGACCCAGTTTTTTCATGAGCTGACCGAATTCGGCGATGTCGTCGAAGAACCCGGTCTGTCGTGCTTTTTCCCAAAGCTTGGCGCATCGGTTTTCCAGTACCCGGATCAAATCCGGCAGCTTTTTCAGAGCCTCGGGGGAGAGGGCCTCCACCGCGCCGGATACCTCGGCCGTTTCCCGGGGACGGACCTCCACCGCCTCGATTCGGTGGGGCAGAAAGGGGGCCAATCGACGTATCATGTCCACCCGCCGCACCGGTTTGGTCAGCACCTCGTTAAAGCCGCAGGCGATGATCCGTTCATGATCGCCCTTCATTCCGGAGGCGGTCAGGGCCACCACCGGAATCTCCCGAAGGATATCGTCGGAACGTAACAAGGCGGTGGCGTCGCATCCGTCCATGATCGGCATGCGGATGTCCATGATAATCAGATCCGGACGGTGCTTTCGGGCCTTACGGATGCCCTCCTGGCCGTTTTCGGCCTCCAGAAACCGCAGCGGGGTGTCTTGAAAATAGGCCTTGACCAGGTTCCGGTTGGTGTCGATGTCGTCCACGATCAGCACGGTGGCCGGTTCGAATTCGATCTTTTCGTCTTCGGAAACTTTGACCCCCCGGCCCTCTCCGCCGTCTTCGGCCACGGTCACATCCCGAAGCACCACCATGAACCGGCTGCCTTTGTCGACCCGGCTCTGGACGAAAATGGCCCCGTCCATCATCTCCACCAACCGCTTGGTGATGGTCAGCCCCAGGCCGGTGCCGCCGTAGCGTTTGGTGCTCTGGCCGTCCTGCTGTTTAAAGGCCTCGAAAATCCTGTCCACCGAATCCTCGGCGATGCCGATCCCGGTATCCTCCACCGTCAGCATCAGGTCCACCGAATTTTCCTTCTGATCCGGGCGCTGAATCTTCTGGGCCGCAATCCGGATGTACCCTTCTTCGGTAAACTTGACTGCGTTCCCCACCAGGTTGAAGATGATCTGACGCAGCCGGACCTCGTCCAGCAGCAGCCGTTTGGGGATATCCTGGGCGATATCGATAATCAGTTTGAGGCCCTTGTCCTTGATTTTCATGGAAAAGACCTGCTCGATATCCTCGAACACCGCCCCCAGATTCACCGGCTCGAATTGAAGCTCCATCTTTCGGGCCTCGATCTTGGAAAGGTCCAGAATATCGTTGATCAGGGTCAGCAGACTCTTGGCGCTGGTTCGAATCGACTCCAGATAGTTTTTCTGGCGTTCGTCTTTGACCATTCCGTGGAGAATTTCGGTAAACCCCAGCACCGCGTTCATGGGGGTTCGAATTTCATGGGACATGTTCGCCAGAAACTCGCTCTTGGCCCGGTTGGCGGTCTCCGCCGCATCCTTGGCTTCCCGCAGGGCGGTGTTGGTCTTGCGAAGGGCCGCGGTCCGCTTCACCACCAGGTCTTCGAGATGCTCCCGATGCTCCTTGAGCTCTTTTTCCTGGGACTGGATCTCCTTGAGCATTTCATTGAACCCGTCGATGAGCACCCCGATTTCATCGTTCCGGTTGTGTTTTTCCGCCCGGACCGAATAGTCCTTTTCCTGGGAAATGGTCAGCGCGGTCTGGGCCAGACTCAGAATCGGCACGGAAACGATCCGCTGCAAAAATGAAGAAAGAATCAGCGCCACGGAAAATCCCACCAGAATGATCACCCCGACGATGGCCAGATACTGCTGAAGCTGAGTGCGCATTTCCCCGAGATCGTGGCGGATATAGATGGTGCCGATCATTTCCTTGTCCACGAAGATCTGCTGAAACAGGTGCAGGTAATGGGGGTCGAAAAAATGGCTGGTGCCTTGCACTCCGGGCGGAGTGACGGCTTTTTCCAGACCGGGAATGGAATAGGTGGCGAAGACCTTTCCGTTCTGCTTGTAGATACAGGCGAAGACGATGCCGGGCCGGGTCCTGAAGGCGGCCAGATGCCGCTCGGCCGTGTAGCGGTCATCAAAAACCAGGGCGCCTTCACTGTTCATTCCCACCACCTGACCCAATGTAGAAAGGTCCTTGACCAGGTTTTGACGAAAGGTAATGATCTCTTTGGTGACAAAGGCGATGGAGGCCAGCAGCAGGGTAATGCCGGTGGTGAACAGGATAATCCAGATCAGCTTCTGTTTGATGGAGGGGCTGAAAAATGACATGTCAGGGCGCCCCCTGAACGATTTCGGCGGACATCAGAAGCTGAGAGCTGAACTTCAGATCGGCGGCCTCGGCCGCCTCCAGATTGACGGCAAACCGAAGCCGCTGCTCCCGTTCGAAAAAATTGATAATCCCGCCCAGCCGAATAAACCCGGCGGTCTCCCCCACCGTCAATATCGAATGATCCCGGGCCAGAGCCAGTCCCCTGCGGATGGCGTCCGAATCCTCAGTGGCGATGTAGAGGATATGGCACCCGGGAATATCCGCCTCCGAGGTCAGCTTTCGAACCACCAGCCGGCGGTCCCGGACCGCTTTGTCCCGCAGGGCCAGCAGAACATCCGCATCCGGATCGGAAGCGATCAGGCAGAGCACCAGAGGACTGTCCGGTTCCGGAAAAGCCTCCTCGGGCCACTGGGTGAACCGGGCGAAATGATAAATAAAGGCGGCCTTGACCTGATATTCGGAGCCGGCCTGGGGCTGGCCCTGAATCTCAGCCGCGGGAAGCAGGACCAGCATCGCCAAGAGCAGTATCCTCCCCGGCTTTCCCAGGGGCGCCGTATGAAGTGCTGTCATCGATAACCTCTCTTAGAACAACCAGTCCGCTTTGAAATAGACACTTCGTTCGACTTCCAGGGACGAAAATTCGGAATGGCGCTGTTCGAACAGGTTCTGCCCCACCACCGCCAGTTCCAGATCGGGCATCGGGGCCCAGGCCAGACGGGCGTCCAGGGTCGAATAGCTGTCCACATTGTTTTCGGAAAGCCGGTCTACATACCGGTACCAGAGGTTCAATTCCAGTTGATCCGTCAGATCGAGATCGGAGCGAAGCGAGACCTGGTTTCGAGGATTGGCCCCTTCGAACAGAAGAATGTTCTGAAACCCCGCATCCACGTCGGGGATTTTCTGGTGGAGTTCGGTCTCCAGAAATGTGTAGGCCGCCTGAAGCCGCCAGAAATCGGTGGCCTGCCAGAAGGCCGAGACCTCAAATCCGTAGGATTCGCCGGAGAAATTGTTGTCGAAATAGGTGGGAATGATGACCTGGTTGTCGGCCCCGATTTCGGGCAATACCCGCTCATCCAGCCGAACCGCGATCAGCCGGTCGTAATCATTGTAAAAAGTGGCGATATTGAGCCAAAAGGGCTTGGCCGGCTGAAACCGGTAGCCGAGCTCATAGGCGATCAGGGTTTCCGGCTCCAGTCCGCCTTCCCCCCGAAGCTGAAGGACCACCGGCCGGTCAAAGCCCGAATCCTCAGGCGGAAACACGAACCCGCTGATCACCCCGTCGTGCTCGATCCGCGACGGGACCCGGACCGCTCTGGAAATCGCCCCCCAGACGGTATGCCTTTCCAGGGGCGTCCAGAGAAACCGGGCGCTGGGCTGTACGTCCAGCCCGGTGTACTCGTTGTGTTCGAATTTGGCGCCCAGGATGAGGCTGAACCGGTCCGGAAAAACCAGAATACGATCCTGAAGGAAGGCGCTGAAGAGATGATAATCCTCCGACGCCGGATCGGTGATGATGTCGATGCTTTCATCGAACCGGTCGGAGATGAACCGCCAGTTGAGCCCCCAGATCAGGTCGTTGCGCTCCATAAACCGAAAATGGTGTTGAAACTCGAAATCGGCGGTGTGGGTCCGCACATTGCCGCCGTCGAAATCCTTGTTCAGATAGTCATAGAAGAACTGCAGGGCGGTGGACGAGGTCGAGGAAACCCGGTGGGTCCAGCGGCTTAGAAAATGGCCTCCGCCGGCCCGGGCGGTGTCTTCTTCCTCGATAAAATAGGGCGGCGTCAGGACAATCCGATCCAACTCATTTTCATATTGGCTGTAAAAACCGCCCCCTTCGAAGGTATAGGTATTCGGCCCCTCATCGGGCCGCCAGTCCATGCGAAACCCGATCCTTCCGGCGTGCCAGTCGCTTTTGGAGGGGTCGTTCTGAATGTCCCGCTCTTCCTCGAAGAGCTTGCCGCGAACGAAATATTTGGCAAAAACCCGGTAATAGGCGTCGTCTCCAATGACGTCGCCGTAGCGAACGGTCCCGATCCCCTCCTCGGTTCCGGCCAGAGCGGTCACTTCTCCGCCCTGCGTATTTCGGGCGCTCTTGGTGATGATATTGATGACCCCGTTGACCGCATTGCTGCCCCAGATGGAGGCCCCGGGCCCGCGAATCACCTCGATCCGTTCGATATCCTCCAGGACCGTATCCCGAATATCCCAGAAGACACCGGAAAAGACATGGGTGTAGATGCTGCGGCCGTCGATGAGGACCAGCAGCTTATTGGAAAAAAGCTCGTTCAGGCCCCGAATATTGACCGCCCATTCGGTGGCGGAGATTCGGGCCACCTGAACACCGGGCACCATGCGCAGCAGCTCGGGAATTGAGGTGGCCCCCGACCGACGGATATCCTCCTGGGTGATCACATACACGGCGGCCGGCACCTCGGAGAGTCGCTCCGGCCGTTTGGAGGCGGATGAAATCTTGACGTTTTTCAGCTCCTCCAGGCTGAACTGGGTGAAATCGATCTCCCCCACGGCGGCCCGGGCCGTGCCCGGAAACCCACCGGCCGATGTCAGGAAGAAAAGCGCCGCTCCCCATACCATGATTCGGATGAGATAAGGCCTCGGCCGGTGACCTGAAGAAAGGAATCGGCTGCAAACATCTTTCATGGAACCCCTCCCGGCGACACGCGGTTATCGCAGATTCGAACCTCGAAGCAAAATTCTCCGCTACGGGGTCCGCCTCTTTCTTAATATACTTGCCGTCGGGAATGCAAATGATAAACGGAATCTTTCATGGAACCTATGCGAATCCATTCTGAATCAACCAAATAACGGATTTTAAATCCCGACCGCTTCTGATATGATCATTCCTTAAAAAACCGAGACTCAAACGCAACCGAACCCTATGGAAAGGACCCGATATGACATCCGCTTCGCCCTACCCGCACCTTCTCGCCCCCTTGGATCTGGGCTTTACCACCCTCAAAAACCGGACCCTCATGGGCTCCATGCACACCGGCCTGGAGGAAGCCCCGGACGGGTTCGACCGAATGGCCGCTTTTTACGCGGAAAGAGCGAAAGCCGGGGCCGCCCTGATCGTCACCGGCGGCATTGCGCCCAATGCTTCCGGGCGAGCCTATGAAGGCGCCGCCATGCTGACCACGAAAGCGGAAGCCGAACATCACCGAACCGTCACTCGGGCGGTTCACGAAGCCGGCGGGCTGATCGCGCTTCAAATCCTTCATACCGGGCGGTATGCCTACCATGAAGGACTGGTGAGCGCCTCTCCCCTTCAGGCCCCCATCAATTTTTTCAAGCCCCACGCCCTGACCGAGGAGGAGATCCGAACCCAGATCGAGGATTTCGCCCGATGCGCCGCCCTGGCCCGGTCCGCCGGATACGACGGGGTGGAGATCATGGGCTCCGAAGGCTACCTCATCAACCAGTTCATCGCGCCCCGAACCAATCATCGCGAGGACGACTGGGGCGGCGGCTTTGAGAACCGCATCCGGTTTCCTTTGGAAATTCTGTGCCGGGTTCGGGAGGCCGTCGGCAAAGATTTCATCCTCATCTACCGGCTCTCCATGCTGGATCTGGTGGAAGACGGCAGCACCTGGGAGGAGGTGGTGGCCCTGGCCAAGGCGGTGGAGGCGGCCGGGGCGGACATCATCAATACCGGGATCGGATGGCACGAGGCCCGAATCCCCACCATCGCCATGATGGTGCCCCGAAACGCCTTTACCTGGGTGACTCGAAAGCTGAAAGACCAGGTCGCCGTTCCGCTGGTCACCTCCAATCGGATCAACACCCCGGATACCGCCGAAGCGGTGCTGGCGGCCGGAGACGCGGATCTCATCTCCATGGCCCGCCCCTTTCTGGCCGATCCCCGCTTTGTGGCCAAAGCCGCGGAAGGCCGGGCCGACGAAATCAATTCGTGCATCGCCTGCAATCAGGCCTGCCTCGACCACATCTTCGAGGGCCGTATGACCTCCTGCCTGGTCAATCCCCGGGCCTGCCATGAAACGGTACTCAACTTCACCCCGGCCGCCAAACCGCGCCGAATCGCCGTGGTGGGGGCGGGTCCGGCAGGGCTCTCTTTTGCGACCGCGGCCGCGGAGCGGGGGCATTCGGTGGTTCTGTATGAAGCAGCGGACCGGATCGGCGGACTGCTCAACATTTCCGTTCAAATTCCCGGAAAATTGGAGTTCCACGAAACCCTGCGGTATTTTCGAAAACGGTTGGAGATGACGGGGGTAACGGTCAATCTCGGCCATCGGGTGTCCGCCGGGGAATTGATTCAGGAAGGCTATGACACGGTCGTTGCGGCCACCGGAGTGATTCCCCGGGAGATCGGGATTCCGGGAATCGATCATCCCAAGGTGCTCAATTACATGGAGGTGCTCGGGGAGAAAAAGCCGGTGGGCCGGCGGGTGGCCATCATCGGCGCCGGGGGCATCGGATTCGATACCGCCGAATACCTCACCCACGGCGATGCGGACACCGCTTCAGATCCGGAGGCTTTTCTTAGGGAGTGGGGCGTGGATCCGAAATATCGGCGCCGCGGCGGCCTGCATCCCGACGGCCCCCTGCCGAATGCCGCGGATCGGGAGGTCTACCTCCTTCAACGGTCCCCTTCCAAATTAGGCAAATCACTGGGGAAGACCACCGGCTGGATTCACCGCCTGACCCTCAAAAAACGACAGGTGCAAATGATCGGCGGGGTTACCTATCGCAAGATCGACGACCGGGGCCTTCACATCACCGTGGACGAAACAGAGCGCCTGCTGGAGGTGGACACGGTGGTGATCTGCGCAGGCCAGGAATCCCTTCGAGACCTCGTGCCGGACCTGGAAAAGGCCGGAATCGAAACCCACCTCATCGGCGGGGCCGACGTGGCTGCCGAACTGGACGCCAAACGGGCCATCGACCAGGGGGCGCGGTTGGCTGCGGAGATGTAGCGGACAGGGTGCATACGGAGCTGGAGGTGGACGGGTACCGGCAGCTCAGGGAGATCCGCTATCCCGACGGCGGGATCTATTCTTTCGAGTATGCGGACAATGACGGTCTTGTGACCGCCAAAATCGAACCCGAAATTAATCGGTTCTCTCACCGGTTCGATATCATCGGAAGCGCGCATTTAGTGAGTTTCGGGCAATAGAAAAAAATGATTTAGGAGTTATCTGTCCTCTCGTACATGCCAGAGTCTTAGAACTACGATTCTGTTTCCTTGCAATCGATATCGCAGAATATAGCCTCGAATACCCGCTTTGCTACATTCCGAAATCAGCTGATCTACCCGTTTTTCCCGGAAGAA
>JBKHDE010000088.1:0-16913 GCA_046541495.1 Desulfococcaceae bacterium | reverse complement strand
AAATTACTAGTATATTCTTTTTAAATTACGCAAATATGCGTATGGATTTTGGGAACTGAGCGATATAAAGGGTATGATCACCTGAAAGGACGACCATGAAAAAGCGAATCATTGGCATCTTTATAGCCCTCCTCCTCTTGGCTGCCGTCGGCTTCGGGATCTGGTATTCCTTCTTTCGGGAAGCGGAAACGAACGAAAATAGACTGGTCCTGTATGGCAATGTCGATATTCGGCAGGTGGAGCTGGCTTTCAACGCGAATGAACGGATCGCGGAAATACGGGTGGAGGAAGGCGAATCGGTGGAAAAGGGCCAGATTCTGGCCCTCCTGGAAACCCGGCGTCTACAGCAGGCGGTCAACGGGGCCCAAGCCCAGCTCAATGCCCAGAGAGAAGAAGTCGTCAAACTGGAGACCGGCACCCGGGAAGAGGAGATTCGCAAGGCCCGGGCCGAAGTGGCGGCAGCCAAAACCGAAGCGGAAAACGCGGAGAAAACATTTCGCCGGCTGCGCCCCTTGGCGGCCAAAAACCTGGCATCTCAGGAGCAGACGGATGAAGCCGAATCCAAGGCGGAGGCGGCCCGGGCCCGCCTGAACGCGGCAGAGGAAACCCTCAACCTGGCCCTGGCCGGCCCCCGCCGGGAGGATATCGCCGCAGCCAAAGCCCGCCTTGAGGCCATCGAAGCGGATTTGGACATCGCCCGGAAAAATCTGGAAGACGCTCAACTGATCGCGCCGGACCATGCGGTCGTCCAGAACCGGATCCTGCAGCCGGGGGACATGGCGTCTCCCCAGCGGCCGGTATTCACGCTGGCGTTGACCAATCCGATCTGGATCCGCGCCTATGTGCCGCAGACCGATATGGGGAAGATCTTTCCCGGCATGCGGGCGCACATCAAAACCGATTCTTATCCGGACAAGACCTATGAAGGGTGGATCGGCTATATCTCCCCCACCGCCGAGTTCACCCCGAAATCGGTGGAAACCCCGGAAGTACGCACCGAACTGGTCTACCAGGTGCGGGTCTACGCCTGCAATCCGCAGAATGAACTGCGCCTGGGAATGCCGGCCACGGTCATCGTTCCTCTGAACCAGGACCGGGAGAAGGCCGGGGATATCCCCGACTGCAGGGAGGGATAATGGCCGAGGGTCCATCCGAAACTGCATCGGAGCGATCCGATGAGGAGGAAACCGCCCTGACCCTGGAAAAGGTGAGCAAATCATTCACCCAGGGAAAGCGCCGGATACAGGCGCTACAAGAGGTGAGCCTGACAGCGCAAAAAGGTCGGGTCACCGGCCTGATCGGCCCGGACGGCGCCGGCAAAACAACCCTGATGCGGCTCTCCGCCTGTCTGCTCAAGGCGGATGCGGGCCGCATTCAAGTGCTGGACCTGAATGCGAACCGCGAACCGCTCAAGGTCCAGTCCACCATCGGGTACATGCCCCAGCGGTTCGGGCTGTATGAAGATCTGTCGGTTCAGGAAAATCTCGATCTCTATGCCGACCTGCAGGGGGTGCCGCAGGATCAACGGGCGGATCGGAATGCGGAATTGATGAAAATGACCCAGCTGGGAAAGTTCACGGATCGCCTGGCCGGCCGGCTCTCCGGCGGCATGAAACAGAAGCTCGGGCTGGCCTGCACCCTGATCCGGTCGCCGGAACTGCTGATTCTGGACGAACCCACCGTAGGGGTGGACCCGGTCTCCCGCCGGGAGCTGTGGGCCATCGTCTCGCGGCTGGTGGAGGAAGAAGGCATGAGCGTCCTGCTCAGCACCGCCTACCTGGATGAGGCCGAGGAATGCGACGAGGTGGTCCTGCTGCATGGCGGCAGGGTGCTGGGCCACGGCCCGCCGGGGGATTTCAGGAAAGAACAGAAGGGCCGGACCTATTGGGTGACCACCGCCGACGGCGCCCGCAAACGGGATATTCAGGAGAAATTATCCCGAGGGGAAAAGGTCATCGACGCCGTCATTCAGGGGGACGGGGTCCGGCTGGTGATGGCCGATTCGGAAAAACCGGATCTCGAGGCTTTGCTGGAGGAGGTCGGCGATTCCGAGCTGAAATCGGTCTCCCCTCGCTTCGAGGACAGCTACATCGCCATCTTGAAAGAAGAGGAATCCACACCCGAAAAGGATCAGGATCCGATTCAAAAACCGAAGGCCGGGGAAGACGATCCCGAGGAAGGTCGAGAAGAAGCCGAGCCGGTGATTCAGGTGGACCATATAAAGCGCAAATTCGGCGACTTCTACGCGGTCAAGGATGTCGCCTTCGATGTCGGATCGGGCGAAGTCTTCGGATTGCTGGGCGCCAACGGCGCTGGAAAAACCACCACATTTCGAATGCTCTGCGGTCTGCTGCCGGTCAGCGAGGGCAGCCTGAAGGTGGCCGGGCTCGACCTGAGAAAGGCCGCGGCCAAGGCCAGGGCCCGCATCGGCTACATGTCTCAGAAATTTTCCCTGTACGGCAACCTCAGCGTCATGGAAAACCTTCGGTTTTTCAGCAGCGCCTACGGGCTGCACGGAAAAAGACGTCGACACCGTATCGAGTGGGCCCTGGAGCAGTTCGATCTGGCGGACCGGGCCGAGGCCGAAAGCGGGGAAATGCCCTTGGGCTATAAACAGCGGCTGGCCTTGGCCTGCGCCCTGATGCACGAGCCGGAAATCCTGTTTCTGGACGAACCCACCTCCGGCGTCGACCCGATGGCCCGTCGGGAGTTCTGGCGCCACATCAACGCCCTGGCACGGGCCGGGGTCACGGTTCTGGTCACCACCCATTTCATGGAAGAGGCGGAATACTGCGACCGATTGGCCATTATGGTGGCCGGTGAAATTCTGGCCCTGGGCGCCCCCCGGAAGATCAAAGAACGGGCCGCCGAAAAGGCCGACCGGAAGATCGAAGACATCGAAGAGGCGTTCATCGCACTGATCGAAAGCCAGGCCGAGGAGGAAGGTGAGGAATGAACCGGAAAGAGGCGCCTGAGAAGCGCAAACCGTCTATCCGGGGCGGCAGTCTGATGCGGCTGCGCGGACTAGTGCGAAAGGAGTTTCTCCAGATCATGCGGGACCCCAGCAGCATCGCCATCGCTTTTCTGATGCCGGTGTCGCTGCTGCTGCTCTTCGGCTACGGGGTCTCCTTGGACGCCGAGCATGTGCCCATCGCCATCGTAGTGGAAAGCCCCGGCCGGGACACCACCAGCTTCACCGGGGCCTTTGAACGCAGCAAGTATTTCGATCCGATATATCTGGACACCATGCAGGCGGCCAAACAGGCTCTTCGGGATCATCGGGTGGACGGCATCGTGCGGCTGCGCTCGGACTTCGCGCAAAAGCTTCAAAGCGGCGCCACCGCCCCCATTCAGGTGATCCTGAACGGGGTGGACGCCAACACCGCCCGGCTGGTCACCGGATATGTGGAGGGGGTCTGGTCCGACTGGCTCAGCGACCGGGCCCGGCAGCAGGGCCGAACCCTGGAGATGCCGGTGGAGGTCGACCAGCGGATCTGGTTCAACAGTGAGGTTCGCAGCCGCAATTTTCTGGTTCCGGGGCTGATCGCGGTCATCATGACCCTGATCGGGGCTCTGCTCACCGCCATGGTCATGGCCCGGGAGTGGGAGCGCGGCACCATGGAGGCGCTCATGGTCACACCGGTACATATTCGGGAGGTGATCCTGGGCAAGCTCATCCCCTACTTCGTCATGGGCATGGGTGGGCTGGCGCTTTCGGTGTTGATGGCGCTGTATCTCTTCGAGGTGCCCCTGCGCGGCTCCCTCTGGGTGCTCACCGCGGCCTCCGCCCTGTTCCTGCTGGTGGCCCTGGGCATGGGGCTTCTGATCTCCATTGCGGCCCGCAGCCAGTTCGTGGCCGGCCAGACCGCCATCATCGTCACCTTTTTGCCGGCCTTTCTGCTGTCCGGTTTTCTGTTCGACATTCAGAGCATGCCCGTGGTGGTCCAGGGGATCACCCACGCCGTCGCCGCGCGATATTATGTGGCCATTCTGCAGACGGTTTTCCTGGCCGGCGACGTCTTCTCGGTGATCTGGCCCAATGCGCTGGCCCTGCTGGTCATGGCGACTTTTTTTCTGGGCGTGAGCCGGCTCAAAGCCCGAAAACGACTCGACTGAGGAGGTTGGACCGATGTTTCGCCCTGTTCTGGCACTGATGCAAAAAGAATTTCTGGCCCTGATGAAAGACAAAAAGAGCCGGTTCACCATCGTCATTCCGCCGATTGTTCAACTCCTGGTCTTCGGATATGCCGCCACCTACGACCTGACCTATGTCCCGCTGGCCGTCTACGATGAGGACCGGAGTGCGGCCTCCCGGGAGCTGATCGCGCGGTTCACCGGTTCGCCCAATTTTCAGGAAGCGGCCCGAATCACCCGTCAGGACCAGATCGCACCGATAATCGACCGAAAGGAGGCCCTGGTACTGGTGCATATCCACCCGCAGTTCACCCGGAACCTGCTGACCGGCAAGAGCGGAGAGATCCAGGTCATCGTGGACGGGCGCAATTCCAATACCGCCATGATCGCCCTCGGCTACGTGCGCGCCATCGTCACCCGGTTCAACCTGGAATGGGCCGAGACCCACGGCGGTCCCACCCCGCCGGCCCGGCTCGAGACCCGGGCCTGGTACAATCCCAACCTGGAGAGCCGATGGTTTGTCGTGCCCGGCATCGTGGGGCTGCTGACCCTGGTGGTGACCATGCTGGTGACCGCCCTCTCGGTGGCCCGGGAGCGGGAACAGGGCACCTTCGATCAGCTCCTGGTCACCCCCATGCGGCCGGTGGAGATTCTTCTGGGAAAGGCCCTGCCCGGGTTCATCATCGGCGCCGGGGAAGCCACGGTGATCATTCTTCTCACCGTGTTCTGGTTCCAGGTGCCCCTTCGGGGCGACCTCCTGCTGCTGTACATCGGCCTCTTCCTGTTTCTGATGTCGGCCATCGGGGTGGGGCTGATGATCTCTTCCTTGTCGGTCACCCAGCAGCAGGGGCTTTTGGGGGCGTTCATGTTCCTGGTGCCGGCGATTATTCTGTCGGGGTTTACCACCCCCATCGCCAACATGCCGGCGGTGGTTCAGAAGATCACCTTGCTCAATCCGCTTCGGTATTTTATGGTGGTGATCCGCGGGGTATTTCTGGAGGATGCGCCGCTGCATCTCTATCTCCAACAATTCTGGCCCATGGCGGTCATCGGCATTGTCTGCCTGGCCTTGGCGGGATGGCTGTTCCGCCACCGCATCAACTGAAGCATCGATTTCGGAGGAATCCATATGAGGACATCCGCATTCCGCATCATTCTTTTTTTTGCCCTGCTCCCCGTGTTTTCAGGGACAGCCCTCGCCCGGGTGGTGGAATTGGACCCGGAAGCCCGTCAAATGCTTTCACTGCGAACGGCCATTGCCCGAGGGATCGAGCAAAATTTCAATCTGCGGGTGGATGAACTGGACGTCCCCATCCGTCGGGAAGAGGTCACGGTGGCCGATTCGGCCTTTGATCCGGCGCTCCAGGCATCCCTGTATACCGGAGAGCGGCAGATCCTGAGCGGCGAGGTGCTCTATGAAGACGAATACCGGTACATTCGGCAAACCGGGGCGGATGCCGGAATTCGAAAGCGCTGGAAATTCGGGCTTCAAAGCGGGCTCACCTTTCGAACCGTCCGCACCGAAAACAACAGCCTGGCCGATCCCCTGGACCCGGATTACCAGAACTTTCTGATCCTCAACCTGACCCAGCCGCTGCTTCGGGATTTCGGCTTTCGGGTCAACACCACTCAGATTCGAATCTCTGAAAATCAGGTCCAGTCCGCCGTCTACAACTATTTGAACCAGGCCCAGCAGCTCGCGGCCCGGATTGAAAACGCCTACTTCACACTGGCCAATGCCCTGGCGGTGCTGCAGTTTCGCATCGAATCCCGGGAACTGGCCCGGGAGCTGATGGAAGGCAACCGGACGCGGCTCCGTCAGGGAGTGATCGCGGTCACCGAGGTCCAGCAGGCCGAAACCGCCGTGGCGGCTCGGGATGAGGAGGTCATCGCAGCCCGCCAGCAGGTGGAGACGGTCACCAACCGGCTCAAGGACCTTCTGGAAATCGATCCCGGTGATCCGCTCTTCGATGCGCCGTTGGCCACCGAGCCGATCCCCGGCGTCACCATCCCCTACCCGGAGCGGGAAAAGGCGGTCTCGGTCGCCCTTCAGCGGCGTCCGGATTTAAAGCGGCTTCATATCGCAGTCGAAAATCAGGATATCCGCCTGGCCTTTTACCGCAACCGGAAACTGCCCCGCCTGGACCTGGGCGCCACCCTGGGGGTCAACGGACTGGCCGGCGAAGAGCGCCCGGTCACCCTCTTCGGCATGAACGAGACCAGTCCTCTGACCGGAGACTATGAAGACGCCTATTCCAGCATGGTGGAAGACGACGGATACGAGTGGTCGTTGGATCTGACCTTCTCCTACCCCATGGGCAACCGGGCCGCCGAAGCGCGCTACGCCAAAAGCCGCATGGAAAAACGGCAGGCGATCTACCGGGTGAAACGCCTGGAGGGGGGCATCATCACGGCGGTGCGGAATTCTCTGGTGACGGTTCAACGAAGCCTGGAGCGGGTCCGAGTGGCGGAACATTTTGAAAACCTGGCCCGAACCACCCTGGATCAGGAGATGACCCGTCTGCGGCGGGGCCTTTCCGATACCTTCCGGATCCTCGACTTTCAGGACGATCTCGTCCGGGCCCACATTCGGCAGGTCAACGCGGTGATCGATTTTCATCAGGGAATGGCCAATCTCTACCGGGCCATGGGCGCCAATCTGGACCGGTACGACATTGTCGCGGAGGTTGACCCCGAGGCCATGGAAAGGCCGGTGCCGGCTGGGTATCCGATCGACTGAGGCGATATCGATTGAGATCACCCGAATAGCAAATCGATTCAGTCCGGAAAAAGAAGGGACTTATTTCGGCGGCCTCGGGTTTCTGCGCCTACATCCCCTAGAAATGGATAGGGGGATCCCAGAACACTTCAGATCTTTGGGAAATCTTCTCTTCCCGGGATTTTCCCTCGGTCCGGTCGAAAATGATCAGGGGGGCAAGCGATCGGTTCACCATACCGGGCGATGATGATTTCCCCACCCTTTTCGACCGAGGCGAGCAGTTTGGAAAACTGTGTTTTGGCTTGATGGATATTAATTTGCTGCATGGAATTTGTCCATTTTCCTTATATTGGACTTAGTTTAGCTTAGTCTGTATCCCCCCAGGCCTGCTGTCAAATGGAAAGCAGTCGACTGAAAATTCCCTGTTTTGATAAATTGGATAATGATGTATACTCAGCCTGGAAAATAGCAGAAACAAAACGCGCGAAAACATACGATTCCGAACCGGGTTCCTTTACATAAAGAGGATGCCATGCCACCGATTGCCATTAGCAAGGCCCGTTTTGATGCGGTATTGTTCGATTTGGACGGCGTCGTGACGGAGACCGCCAAAGTCCACGCCGCCTGCTGGAAAAAGGTCTTCGACGACTTCCTGCGGGAATACGCCCGCCAGTCCGGCCGGCTCTTCATCCCCTTCGATATTGTTTCGGATTACAACCGGTATGTGGACGGCAAGCTGCGGCAAGAAGGGGTGCGGAGTTTTCTGAAATCCCGGGGGATTTATCTGCATGTCGGCGGCCCGGATGAGCCCCCCGGTCATGCCTCGATTTACAGCCTGGGCCAGCGCAAGGATGACATGGTCATGGAAAGATTGGGGGAAAAGGGGGTCGATATCTTTGAAGACGGATTGGCCCTGGTTCACCATGTCCGCCGTAAGGGCCTCAAAACCGGCGTGGTCTCCTCCAGCAAAAACTGCCGGGCTGTGCTCCGGGCGGCGTCTATCGAAGATCTCTTCGATGTCCGGGTGGACGGCCTCACGGTGGAAGAACTTCAACTCGAGGGCAAACCGGCGCCGGACGCCTTTTTGAAGGCGGCGGAACTGCTCGGAGTGTCTCCGGATCGATCCGTGGTGGTGGAAGACGCCATCTCCGGGGTTCAGGCGGGTCGGCGGGGCAACTTCGGTCTGGTGGTGGGGGTGGCGCGAAAAGGGGATGCAAAGGCGCTCAAAAAGAACGGGGCCGACATCGTGGTGATTGATTTGACGACACTCACGGCCTGAATTTCGAACCTGCCAATGATTCATTATTCCTCCCCTGAAAAGGAGGGAACCTTAGGAGATAAATCATGCTACACCGGGAACGGCTCAGCCCGCCTCGTTATGTATATCCGGGCGATGAATGGAAAATTATCGAAAAACAGTTCTATCCTGATTTCATCGGGCAGATGGAGACGATCTTCGCCCTGAGCAACGGTTACCTCGGCATGCGCGGCACCTTCGAAGAAGGAAGGCCCTTCTATAACCACGGCAATTTCGTCAACGGCTTTTTTGAGAGCTGGCCCATCGTCTACGGGGAGAAAGCATACGGATTCGCCAAAACCGGCCAGACCATCGTCAACCTTCACGATCTCAAAATTATTCGGCTGTTCGTGGACGACGAACCCTTCTTTTTGCCCACCGCCGACCTGAAAGAGTTTACCCGCACCCTCAACATGAAGGAGGGGACCCTGACCCGGGACCTCCTCTGGGAGATGCCCTCGGGCAAGCTGGTGTCCATCAAGTCGACCCGGTTGGTCTCTTTTGAGCATCGGCATCTGGCGGCCATCGACTATGAGGTGACCGTTCTGAACAGCACGGCCCCGGTGGTGATCTCATCGGAAATCGCCCCCCACCGGACGATCCGCGGAACCGACGGCGATCCGCGGGATACGCGGGTGTTCAGAGAAAAAGTCTTGAATCCCCGGGCCAAAATCGCAGAGGACATGCGGCTCATCCTCGGGTTTCGCACTCAGAACAGCCTTATGACCATCGGATGCGGCTATGAGCACACACTGGACACCCACAATCCGGTTACCTGGGAAAGCGAATCCTCCGATGACGACGGCAGGGTCGTGTTTACCGCTGAGGCGAATCCGGAAGTGCCGATTCGTATCACCAAATGGATGAGCTTTCATACCTCTCGAAAAACCGTTCCCGAAGACCTGTGCAAACGCACCCAGCGGACCCTGATTCGGGCCAAACGAAACGGCTTTGAAGCGCTTCTGAATTCACAGAAGCAATTTCTGGCGGATTACTGGCGGATCTGCGATGTCCGAATGGTGGTGAATGAGGGCCGGGGCGGCCGGTCCGCTGAAGAATGGCAGCAGGCGGTGCGCTGGAATCTGTATCAATTGTGTCAGGCCTCGGTCCGGGCCGAGGGGGCCGGTATTCCGGCCAAGGGGCTCACCGGCGACGGGTATGAAGGCCACTATTTCTGGGATATTGAAACCTATGTCCTGCCGTCGCTCATTTACACCACCCCGCGAATCGCCAAAAACCTGCTCCAGTTCCGGCACAGCATGCTCGAAAAAGCTCGGCAGCGCGCCCGGGACGTCAATCAGAAGGGGGCCCTGTTTCCCTGGCGGACCATCAACGGGGATGAAGCCTCGGCCTACTATGCCGCCGGCACCGCTCAATACCACATCAACGCCGACATCATGTTCGCCCTCAAAAAATATGTCCAGGTCACCGGGGATTTCGATTTTCTTTATAAAGAAGGGGCGGAAATGCTGGTGGAGACCGCCCGCATGTGGCGGGACCTCGGCTTCTTCTCAGCCCGGAAGAACAACCGCTTCTGCATCCACGGGGTCACCGGCCCGGACGAATACAACACCGTCGTGAACAACAATGCCTACACCAACCTGATGGCCCGGGAAAACCTCTGGTTCGCCGCCGGTACGGTGGAAGACCTTCGGCGCAAAGACGCCGGACTCTACCAGAGCCTGGTGGACAAAACCGGTCTGGAATACACCGAAACGGAGGAATGGCGGCGGGCCGCCAACAACATGTACATTCCCTATGATGAAGAATTGGGAATCCACCCTCAAGACGACAGCTTTATGGATAAAAAACAGTGGGATATCGAAGGCACTCCGCAGGACAAGTTTCCCCTTCTGCTCCACTTTCATCCCCTGGTGATCTATCGCCACCGGGTGATCAAACAGGCCGATCTGGTGCTGGCCCTGTTTCTTTTGAGCCATGAATTCACGGAGGAAGAAAAGGCCCGGAATTTCGACTACTACGACCGGCTCACCACCGGCGACTCCTCGCTCTCGGTGGGCATTCAGAGCATTGTGGCCTCTGAGATCGGACTGCATAAGAAGGCGGTGGAATATGCCCGGTATGCGGTCCTGATGGATCTGGCCGATATCGGGGGCAATGTCGGCCACGGCTGCCACATCGCTTCGATCGGGGCCGCCTGGATGGTGCTGGTCTACGGATTCGCCGGTATGCGGGACCACAGCGGGCGGATTTCCTTCAAGCCTCGGTTGCCCGAGGCCTGCTCGCTGTTCCGGTTCTGCCTCACGATTCGAAACAGTCTGCTGCAGATCGAACTTCGGCCCGAAACCGCCGTTTATCGGCTTCTGGAGGGGCCCCATCTGACGATCTATCACTGGGAAAAAAAGGTGGAACTGACCCCCACCGCCGCCGAGGTCGCCTGCGCCTATGCCGGGGCCTCCTCGGATTGAGCAGGTCGAGCCTTCTTCTTTCTTCGCCGGCCCAGGGTCCGGGTGGAGTTGACCACCGCCAGCAGGGCGGTGCCCATGTCGGCGAAGACCGCCTCCCACATGGAGGCCAGGCCCATGATCCCCAGCACCACGAAGAGCCCCTTGATACTCAAGGCCAGGAAGATGTTTTGCCAGACGATCGTCCGGGTATGGCCGGCGATCCGCACCGCATCGGTCATTTTAGACGGGGCATCGGTCATCAGCACCACATCGGCGGTTTCAATGGCGGCATCGGAGCCCAGGGCCCCCATGGCCACCCCGATATCCGCCCGGGCGATGACCGGGGCATCATTGATGCCGTCCCCAACGAACGCGATTTTGCCGCCGTTTCGCATCTCCTCCTGAATCGCTTCGAACCGGGCCACCTTCTCCTCCGGCAGCAGATTCGCATGAAAGCTGTCCAAGCCCAGCCGGTGGGCCACCGATTCCGCCGCGCAGGTGTTATCGCCGGTCAGCATGGCGATATGATCCACCCCTTCTTCCCGAAGCCCCTTCACCGCGGCGGCCGCATCCGATCGGAGTTCATCCCCGATCAGAAGATACCCGGCATATTTGCCGTCCACCGCCACATGGGCCACGGTGGTGTCGAACTCGCACCGTCGGTGAGATATCCTTTCAAAATGCATCATGCTGTCGCTGCCCACCAGAATGGTATGCGATTTGTACTGCACCCGGACCCCTTTTCCGCCTGTTTCGGTGTGGTCCGAGATCAGAGCGGTATCCAGGGTCCGGCCGGTTTCTTCATACGCCTTTCGAATGGACGCCGCGATGGGATGATTGGAGTAGGATTCGGCGGCTGCGGCGAACTCCAGGAGCTGATCAGGGGAATAGCCGTTTTGACTGACCACATCCTTCACCTTGAACACGCCCCGGGTCAGGGTGCCGGTCTTGTCGAAGATGACCGTCTTCACTTTCACGAGCGCATCGATATAATTGGAACCCTTGATCAGGATGCCTTCCCGGGAGGCCCGGCCGATGCCGCCGAAATAGCCCAGGGGGATACTGACCACCAGAGCGCAGGGGCAGGAGATGACCAGCAGCACCAGGGCCCGGTATATCCATTCCTGAAAGCCCGCATCGGCAAACACCAGGGGCGGAATAAACGCCACCCCGGCCGCCGCAGCCACTACCGCCGGGGTGTAGTACCGGGCAAAGACGGTGATGAATTTTTCAGTGGGGGCCTTGCGGGCCGAGGCGTTTTCCACCAGATCCAGCACTTTGGCGATGGAGGACTCGGTGAACGGCCGTGTCACCCGCACCGTCAGGGCTCCGGTCTGGTTGATCTGACCGGCCAAGACCGGATCCCCGGGATCCGCGGAAAGAGGCACGAATTCACCGGTCAAGGCCGAGGAATCGAGCTGGGATCGGCCGGAGACCACTTCACCGTCCAGGGGGACTTTATCCCCGGGCTTGACCAGGATCAGTTCTCCGACCTCCACCGACTCCGGCGACACCGCTTCAAAGCCCTCGGCGGTTTGGCGGTAGGCGGTGTCCGGCCGCGCCGCCAGAAGCGAATGAATGGAGCGTCGGGACCGGTTGACCGCCAGATCCTGAAGCAGTTCCCCGATCTTGTAGAAGATCATCACCCCCACCGCTTCCCCGTAGGCTTGAATCCCGAAGGCACCGGCGGTGGCGATCACCATGAGGACGTTCTCGTCGAAGAGATCTCCCCTGCGAATGGTACGAAAGGCGCCCGCCAGCACATTCCATCCGGCCAGCAGATAAGCGATCACCGCAATTCCGATTTCGGCTTCCGGAAGAAGAGGCCGCATCATTTCGAACTCGCTCGCCAGGAGTATTCCAAACAGAACGACCGCCGCCCCCAGCAGCCTGAGCGACCGGTAGGGGCTGAACGTCGCATCGGCTTGCCCGGCCGCCGGCGCCTTCGCGGATACCAGTTCAATATCCGGTTCGACCCGGTGGACCTCGTCGACCACGGCTTGAATATCCGCCGCCCGCACATGGAGGGTCAGGTTGGCGAAATCGAACACCGCTTCCCGAACGCCGGGAATCTTCTGCAGCTTCTCTTCTATTTTGGCGGCGCAGTTGGCGCAGTCCACATTCCGGACCCGGTATTTTTCCGTTCTAATATCTTGCATGGATGTTTTTCTCCGTCTGTTCCGATTCGCGAAGGTGGTCGAGGCCGAAGTGGAGCAGGCTGCGAATATGATCGTCATCCAGGGAATAATAGACCACCTTGCCCTCCCGCCGGGATCGCACCACCCGGGCCTGTTTCAAGGTCTTGAGCTGATGCGACACCGCCGGCTGCTTCATCCCCAAGAGCGCGCAGATATCGCAGACACACATTTCGGATTCGCTTAAGGCCCACAAAATGCTGATTCGGGTGGGGTCACCGAAGAGCTTATAAAATCCGGCCAGATCATCCAGATCCGATTCGGCCGGCATTTTCCTTTTGACCCGTTGGACCACGTCACAGTGAATGATCTTGGCGTCGCAGGTTTCCAATGAATCGGAATCACGAGGGCTGTTTTTCATTTCGATCGGCAGGCTCCTTTTGAAGGTGATTTCCAGAACTCTTATCTCCCCATCGGAGTCCCGCCTTCAGGCGGTGCTTGGAAATTACGAGGCATGACCGCCTGAAGGCGAAACTCCGAACGATGCTTCGAAAATCGCCCGAGGGATGCTGTTTGTCGATTACATATCATTGTATGCTAATATGATAATGGATCAGGTCTTGTCAAGTCGGTGCCGGTTCCCGCCTTTCGATAAAGAGCTTGAAAAACCAGTCATGATCCATTAGAGCTATTCCACAAGACCCTGCAATTTCCCTCAATTGCTCGACACTCCGACCACGGTCGCCCTCAAAATGTTGTCGGCGGCGGGTTTGCAGAGAAGAGAAAGGAAACCGATATGTCATCCTCGGATTTGATGCTCCATGTTGAAGATACGGACCCCGCCACCGCCGCTCAAGTCGCGGGGAAACTGGCCGATTTGATGAAAGCCGAACTCGGCGAGCGACCCGAGCCGGTGAAGGCGGCGCCGGTGGAAGTTCCCGGCGTGAAGGCGGACCCGATCGCCGTGGCGGCTTTGATCCTGGCGATTCCGCCGTCGCTGTTGGCGGCGGTGAATCTGGTGGACAGGGCACAGAAAACCGAAAAGATCCAGAAACTGATCGAATGGGTCCGGAATCAGAAGCAGACGTACCGGAATATCCGGTTCAAACTGGTCACCCCCAAGGGAGCGGTGATTCAGTTCGATATGTCGAGCGGCTCGGAAATTCAGGAGATCGCCGCTGAGGCGCGGATCATGAAAGATGAATCCGAATAATGATCGCCTTGACACTATTTTGCCCGATCCGGCCGTTCCAGCGATGCTCTGAAGCTTCCGGTTGACGACTCGATTCAGACAGGAGCCCCCATGACGACCCCCGCCATCCATTTCGCCGACAATGAACTCACCTTTTGGTTTTCGGATGCCGACAACGAAACCCGCACCGTTCCGGCGGATGAAAATCCGTTCCAGGACTGGATCGACGCCTATCGGGTGGCGTTGCAGAATACCCGAAACGCCGACGCCCTCCTGAATCTGGGGCGGAAAATTTACGCCTGGCTCAATCAGGGCGGCGGGTACATCGACCGGCTCTTGGCGGCGACCCGTGATAATCCTCGCTGCATGGTCTTCAGCGTCCGTTCCGATCCCGACCCCGAAGCTTTGCGGTTTCTCGAAGTGCCGTGGGAGCTTCTGGCGGATCAGACCGGCCATCTCGCCGCCGATGTGTATGGGCCCTTCTGCCCGGTTCGCCGGATCGGAACCCCCGCCGCTTCGGAGCAGCCGTCTTTATTCCGCCTCAACGCGGTGTTCATGGCTGCCGCGCCTCGAAACGGCGGGCCGGACCTCGCTTACGAATCGGAAGAGTCGGCCATTCTCAACGCCACCGGCCGGATCGGCATGGATTTGATCGTGGAGGAAAGCGGCGCCCTGCCGCTTCTGGCGGAAACGGTCTCGCGGGAACGGCCGGTGGATCTGCTTCACCTCTCCTGCCACGGCCGCAACGAGCCGGAACCCGCTTTGAATCTGGAGGATCTGGAAGGCCGTGCGGTTCAAACCCGGCCCCGGGAATTGAACGCGGCTTTGGGCCAGCACCGGCCTCGAATGCTCTTTCTCTCGGCCTGCCTGACATCGGAACCGAACCGGCTTCTCAACTCGTTTTCATCCGAAATGATCCGTTTCGGCATGCCGGCCGTGCTCGGCTGGGGCGGCTCGGTGGGGGATGCGGCGGCGACCGGGTTCGCGGCGGTGCTGTACGAGTCCCTGGCCCGGAAGAACACCCTGGAATATGCCGTGGCCGCAGCCCGGTCTCACCTGCTCAACCCGCCGGAGGTGAACGGCCAGAAACAGCCGCCCGCGCGGGACTGGCATCTGGCCCGGCTCTACCTGGGGCCGGACGGCGGAGGCATTCTCTGCGGCGGGGAAAAGGCCCGGCGGCGGGGAACCCGAACCCGGGGGCACCGGGAATTTCTCGACGCGCGCAACCGGCAGGTGCCGGTGGCGAGCCGGGACGAATTCGTGGGGCGGCGGCGGGAAATTCAGAAAATCCTTCGGGCTTTCCGGGAATCCGATCATGCCGGGGTGATGGTCCGGGGGTTCGGGCGGCAGGGCAAATCGAGCCTGGCCGCGCGGGTGGCCCACCGGATGGCCGATCACCGAACGGTGGTGGTGTATGGAAAGTTCGATGCGGCGGCGGTGTTGAACGCCTTCGCCGCTGCGTTCAGAGGCGTCGGGCCGGTGCGGAAGATCATCGACCGATATCTGCCGGCGGTCCAGGGCGACCCGAACGACCGCGCGAATCTCGCGGACGCACTGGCGGAGCTGCTCGAAGGGCCGCTGAGCGATCTGGCGCCGGCGGAAACAGCGGGGGGTTTCCTTGAACGGCTGCGCAATTTCGCGCCCTTTTCGGGCAAGGCCGGAAACAGCGCGCCCCATCAGCCGGTACTGCTGGTCATCGACGACTTCGAACAAATGCTTGAAAAACCCGAAGGCAAGGGACTCTTCACCATCCGGCCCGATCGGCTGCCCGCGGTGCGGGCGGTGATCGAAGCCTTTGACGCCTGCCGGAACCGAACCCTTTCCCGACTCCTGATCACCTGCCGGTACCGGTTCACCCTGCCGTCGGAGCGGGGCGACGATCTTTATGATCGGCTGTTCGACCTTCACTTGCCCGCCATGGAACCGGTGGAATGCCGCAAGCAGGCCGCAGCCAAGGCGCGGGTCTCGGGCGCGGCGCAGTCGGAGATGCCCTTCGAACGGATTCGGCGGTGCATTCAAGCGGCGCGCGGCAACCCCGGCCTTCAGAACCTTCTTTTTTCTCTGGCCCTGGCCTCGCCGGAGGGGTGCGACCGGGCTCTGGACGGGATGGAAACCTATCTGAAAACCGGAGAAGCGCCGGAGGAAGAGGAGATTCTTGAATTCCTCAAGAATCTTGCGGTGGATAAGCTGATGGAACTCCTTCGGAACGACGAACGGGAACTTTTGCGGGCCTCCACATTATTTGAAATGCCGGTGCCGGCCGGGATGATGGAGACGCTGGCCCGAAGCGCCGGGATCAGCGGAGACGGTGCGCCGGGGGCGAGATTGAGGGCGCTGGGTCTGTGGGAGGCGTATGAAGACCCGGTCGATCCCGAAGGCATGGCGGTGGCGATCAACAGCCTGGTTCGGCCCGGGGCCGGACGGTTGAATGAAGATGAAGCCGCATTTCTAGCCGGGGCGGTGGTGAAAGATCTGTTTGAATGCTGGAACCCGGAGGATGGGCGCAAAAGGCCCCCTGTGGCGGATTATGAATTGACCCGGTTGGGGGTAGTTGCGGGCAATTCGGAAATCGTTAAAAAAACAGCGGAAAAAGGCTTGAAATTTCTGGAAAACCAGTTTCGAAATATCGAAGCGGGCGAACTGGCCCGCCGGAGAATCAAGCTGCTGGACGACACCGGAAATGAACCGCCCACAAACCTATTGCGCGTGGCGGGTGAGTTGTGCATGCAAGTAGGAGATATGGATACCGCACGACGGTTGATCGAACGGGCAATTGAAGATTTGGAAGCCACAAAAAATTCAGCAAAATCGTTTGATGATGAAGATCGTGCCGCCATTATGATCAATTATGCAAGACTGCTTGTCGGAAGCGGGAAGCCGGACGATGCGGTAACGGTTTTTAAAAAGGCGGGGGAACTTCTCAAATCGGAACGATTTAGAAGGGAATTTGCTATAGTATTAGGCGACATCGCTCGCATACGGGTGTCCAAGGGCGAAGTCGATGAGGCGCTCAAACTCCATCAGGAGA
>JBKHDE010000087.1:0-16952 GCA_046541495.1 Desulfococcaceae bacterium | reverse complement strand
TCCCTTTTGTTCATCCGATCACGTCAACCCCGATAAACGATCTGAGTGTCGATCACGGGATTCAATCCGCCGGATCATAGATACCGGATCATATATAAAGGATCGGATATAATTCAGGGCAATGGTTATTTTTAAACTACACATTATAAACGCTAATAGATAAAACAATTTTTTGGATTTTGCAAGGAGATTTTCGCTATGTTTCTTCTTTTTATCGGTTTTGCACCGGGTCGACCGGTCGAGGACCGAAAGAAGCGGTTTTGGCACAATTGTCTTGACAGGTTCGCCGCTTTGGGTCATATTTCAAGGGATACAGAGGCAAATTAACGATTTACACAAATCCCGATTTTGAAAAGGAGGAAAGGTCTATGCGGCTGATTCTGTTGGGCGGGCCCGGTGCGGGCAAAGGAACGCAAGCGAATTATATCAAGGACAGGTACGATATTCCTCAGATTTCCACCGGAGACATGCTCCGGGCCGCCGTCAAGGCGGGCACCGATCTCGGGAAAAAAGCCAAGGAATACATGGACTCCGGCGGACTGGTTCCGGATGACGTCATTATCGGTCTGGTCAAAGAGCGGATCAAAGAGCCGGATTGTCAGAAAGGCTTCCTCTTCGACGGTTTTCCCCGCACCATTCCCCAGGCGGAAGCCATGAAAGAGGCCGGCGTGCCCATCGACGCGGTGGTCGAGATCAGTGTGCCCGATGAAGAGATCATCAAGCGGATGAGCGGCCGACGGGTCCATCTTCCCAGCGGCCGGACCTACCATATCGTGTTCAATCCCCCCAAGGAGGATATGAAAGACGATGTCACCGGCGAGCCGCTGATTCAGCGCGAAGACGATCAGGAAGCCACCGTCAAAAAGCGCCTGGAGGTCTACCATGAGCAGACCGAGCCTCTGGTCGATTACTACAAAAAATGGGAAAGCTCGGGTGAGCCCAACGCCCCCAAATACATTGCCATTGAAGGGGTGGGCAAGGTGGAGGAGATTCGAGACAAGATCTTCGCCGCTCTCGACCAGGTGAAAAAATAGTCGATTCGATTTTCGCTTTCTAAGAAATCAAGGCCTTGATCACCGTTTCGGGCCAAGGCTGAATGTTATGCAGGCCACCCCGGGATCTTTTTTCCGGGCCGGGAAGCTGTCTGAGCGAATGCGAGTTCTTGCCGGTCCGGAAAAAAGATCCCGGGGTGGCCGAAATGAAAAAGGCCCTGGGTTTAGAATTCAGGGCCTTTTTGCTTCAATCCCGGTTTTGTGTCTCCCGTATCAATCTTTCGGCCAGTCTCAATGCCTCCTGCCGCCCGAAAGAAGGATCGGAAAGCCGTTCTTCCTCGATTCGCGCCAAAACCCGTCCAAAGAGGGGGGATGGAGAAATCCCGAATTCCCGGCGAAGGTCATGGCCGGTGATCAGCGGCTTCAATGCTTTTCTCGGCTGAAATTGTGAAAAATAGTCCCGGAGCAGCTTTATAATAAAGGTGTGGTAAGCATCGGACCGGTTTTCCGGACTCGCAGCCGTTTTCCCTCGGGCGTCGGCCAAGGCATGCAGCAGCAGAAGGGGCGTGTTCTTCTGAAGCCGCATGAACAGACGGGTGATTCCCCGCCGGGTCAAGGTTCCGGCCCGGTCGGCATTGAACAGATGCAGCGGCTTCAAATGGTGGTGAATCATTTCCCGGGTAAAGCGGGTTTCGAAGTTGGACAGCTTCAGCCTTCGGGCGATTCCTTCAAAAATGTCGGCCCCGGTTTTTTCATGGCCGTAAAAATGGATGTTCGCCCGATGGTCTCCGGTGCGGGTGGCCGGTTTTCCGAGGTCATGAAGCAGCATCGCCAGCTTCAGCAAAGCCCCCCTTTTTTTATCGACCAACGGTTGAATTTTCTCAAGAATATCCCCGGGAATGCCGTCGCCTCGGTGAAGAATCGATTCCAGGTGACCCAATGCCTGAAAGGTATGATCGAGGACGTCAAAGTCGTGGTATCGGTTCTGGGTGCATCCCCGTAAAGCCTTCATGTCCGGAAAGATGCCGAACAGAAGACCGGATTTTGCCATTTGAATGATCCAGGTATGCGCCTGAATACGGGTAAAAATTTTGAACAATTCCGCCCAGATCCGTTCTCCGGCGGTATCCTGGATTCGGCTGGAATGGCGTTCGATCGCTTCGGCGGTACTCGGGGCGATACCGAAGTCCAGCATGGCGCCGAACCGATAGGCCCGCACCAGGCGAATGGGATCCCGAACAAAAGCCGCTTCCGATACCATGCGGATGCGTTTTTGTGTAAGATCGTCCAGACCGCCGGTGCAATCGATCATCTGTTTGTCGGAAAGCGAAAGGGCCAGCGCATTGACGGTAAAATCCCTCCGCTTCAGGTCGCTCTCGATGCTCGGTCCGTCCACCTGAGTGATATCATAGGTGTGGGGTTCGGTGACCACCCGAAACACCTGCTTACCCGGTTTTCCGATGCGAATGGGGCGCTTTCCGACCCGCCGGGCCAGATCCGCCGCAAACGCGTCGGGATTCGAAAGAACGGCGATGTCGAGATCTTCCGGCCGGCGGTTGAGCAGCAGGTCTCGAACCGATCCCCCCACCAGGTAGGCGCCCGGAGTGTCGGGAAGTGCGTCCAAATGATGAAAAAAAGCTCTATTCAGTATTGATTTCATCTGCTTCGGTATTATTTTAGGTTTCTCCGGATAAAGATTGCAAAAAATAAAACGCAAAAAGTTTTGAAATAAACCAATTTAAATAGGCCGAGACCGCCGAAAGCGCTTGACAGACCTACAATGATTATATAAGCAAAGTCCATAGCAAATGGCATAAAGCCCGCCTATTGGAGAAATCACCTTACTAATTTCTTCTATCTTGTTTCAAAGCAAATTTTCTTATTTTTCCGTATCCATATGGAACCAGTCCGAGATTTTTCCGATTCCGAGCGCCGGCTAGCGCTTCAAAAAACAATATAAGACCATTACGGCAAAATTGAAATCGATCGGTATTTCCCGGTGCCCCGCTTTTAAAGGTCGAAGATGGGCGCTTTTCTTGCAGCGCTTTCTGGCTTAACTGAGATTTGCGGGAACGCCCGAATGGTAAAACACACCACAAATTCTTAATGGGGTTGATGATTCAATGAACATTTCGGAGTTAAAAGAGAAGAAGATCAACGAGCTGACCAAATTGGCCAAGGACTACCATATCGATGGGGCTGCCGGGATGCGGAAGCAGGAGTTGATATTTGCCCTGCTTCAGGCGCAGATCGAAAAAGACGGCCTGATCTATGGGGAGGGGACCCTTGAGATCCTGCCGGACGGATTCGGGTTTTTGAGGGCGCCCAATTACAATTATTTGCCCGGACCGGACGATATTTACGTATCACCGTCCCAGATTCGCCGGTTCAACCTGAGAACCGGAGATACCGTGTCCGGCCAGATTCGCCAGCCGAAGGAATCCGAGCGGTATTTCGCCCTGCTCAAGGTGGAGGCCATCAACTATGAAGATCCGGAGGTGGCCCGGGAAAAGATCCTGTTCGACAACCTGACGCCCCTCTATCCGAACAAGAAAATTGATTTGGAGAAAGAATCGGAAAATTATTCCACCCGAATCATGGATCTGATGACCCCCATCGGTTTCGGCCAGCGGGGGCTGATCGTGTCGCCGCCTCGATCCGGCAAGACCATGCTGCTTCAGTTCATCGCCAACAGCATCACCGCCAATCACAACGATATCGATCTGTTTGTGCTGCTGATCGATGAACGCCCGGAGGAGGTGACCGATATGGAGCGGTCCGTCAAAGGGGAGGTGATCAGTTCGACCTTTGACGAGCCTGCCGAGCGCCACGTGCAGGTGGCTGAAATGGTGATCGACAAGGCCAAGCGGCTGGTGGAACATAAAAAGAATGTGGTGATTCTGCTCGACAGCATCACCCGTCTGGCCCGGGCCTACAACTCGGTGGTGCCGCCCAGCGGAAAGATTCTCTCCGGCGGTGTCGATTCCAACGCCCTTCAGCGGCCGAAACGGTTTTTCGGCGCGGCCCGGAATATCGAAGAGGGCGGCAGCCTTACCATCATCGCCACCGCCCTGGTGGATACCGGCAGCCGCATGGACGAAGTGATTTTCGAAGAGTTCAAGGGCACCGGCAATATGGAGCTTCAGCTTGACCGGCGACTGGCCGACAAGCGGCTCTTTCCGGCCATCGACATCAAGAAGTCCGGCACCCGGAAAGAAGAATTGCTGTTGCCGCCGGAGATTCTGAACCGGGTCTGGATATTGAGAAAACTGCTGGCTTCCCTGAATCCGGTGGACAGCCTCGAATTTTTACTTGAAAAAATGAATGGAACGAAAGATAATAAATATTTTCTGGAGTCCATGAACACCTAACCAAAAATGAGAAAGAAGGGGTTGAAGATACAATGAAAAAGGAAATTCATCCTGAGTACAAACAGGCCAAAATCAAGTGTGCGTGCGGGTTTGAAATGGAGGTCGGGTCCACCAAACCGGACATTCGGGTGGAAATCTGCTCCCAGTGCCATCCGTTTTTTACCGGAAAACAGAAGCTGGTGGATACGGCGGGTCGCATTGAACGGTTCCGCAGAAAGTATGAAAAATTCCAGCAGCAACAATCCGCCAAATAATGGACCGAATAACGAAGGACGAAACGAGCCGTACACGCGATGTTTGATAAACTGGCAGGGGTCGAAAAACGCCATGCCGAGCTTGAACAACTGCTGAGTGATCCGGAAGTGGTCAAGGATCTGGATGCATATCAGCAGTACGCTCGGGAGCACTCCGATGTCACCAAGATCGTCACGCCTTATCAGGCGTACAAGGAGGTGTTGAAAGAGCTTGAAGGCAGTATGGCTCTGCTTCGAGATGGTGACCCGGAGATCAAGGAGCTGGCCCGGGAAGAGGTGGACGCCCTGAATGAGCGGAAGGCCGACCTTGAAGCGGAGCTGAAAAAGCTGCTTATGCCCAAGGACCCCAATGACGCTAAAAACGTGCTGATGGAAATCCGCGCGGGCACCGGCGGGGATGAAGCGGCCCTGTTCGCCGCCGATCTCTACCGAATGTACAGCCGATATGCGGAAACCCAAGGGTGGAAAATCGAAGTGATGACCCACCATCCCACCGGGGTCGGGGGGCTCAAAGAGATCATCGCCATGGTCCAGGGCCGGGGGGCTTACAGCCGGTTGAAATATGAGAGCGGCACCCACCGGGTGCAGCGGGTACCCGAAACCGAAACCCAGGGCCGAATCCATACCTCCGCCGTTACGGTAGCGGTGTTGCCCGAGGCCGAGGATGTGGAAATTCACATCGACCCCGGTGAGATCAAGGTCGATGTCTATCGCTCCACCGGGCCGGGCGGGCAGTCGGTCAACACCACCGATTCGGCGGTGCGCCTCACCCATCTTCCCACCGGTTTGGTGGTCACCTGCCAGGACGAAAAGTCCCAGCTCAAAAATAAGAACAAGGCCATGAAGGTGCTTCGGGCCAGGCTTCTGGACCAGAAAGAGCGGGAACAGAACGAGAAGCGGTCCGAAGAGCGCAAAAGCCAGATCGGCACCGGCGATCGAAGCGGCAGAATCCGCACCTATAATTTTCCCCAGGGGCGGGTGACGGATCATCGCATCGGTCTGACCCTGTATAAACTGGAAACCATCCTTCAAGGCGATCTGGATGTGGTCATCGACGAATTGACAACCTTTTACCAAGCCCGGGCACTCCAACATGACGAACCGGTCGCACAGCGAAGCCCCGCCGTGGACCATCCTTAAACTCCTTCGATGGACCACCGACTACTTTAAATCCCACCACATCGAAAATCCGAGAGCTTCGGCGGAAATTCTGCTCTCCCACCTGCTGGGAACCGCCCGCATCGATCTGTATGTCCGCTATGACCAGCCCTTGATGGAATCGGAACTGGCTTCCTTCAAGACCCTGATCAAGCGGCGCGTCCGGCGGGAGCCGGTGGCCTACATCGTGGGGGAGAAGGAGTTCTGGTCCATGGGCCTGAGGGTGACCCCCGCGGTACTGATCCCGCGGCCGGAAACCGAGTGCCTGGTGGAGGCCGCTTTACACCGCTTGGATCGGGATAAATCCAAAAGGATCCTGGACGCGGGCACCGGCTCCGGCGCCGTTGCGCTGGCCTTGAACCGGGAGCGGCCCGGCAATACGATCATCGCCTCGGACCGGTCCCGAGAGGCCCTGGCGGTGGCCCGGGGAAATGCGATTCGGCATAATGCGGCCGAATCGATCGCCTTTTTTTGCGGAGACTGGTTTGAGGCGATTCGACCGGCTGTCTCGAATGTCGACCTGATCATTTCCAACCCGCCCTACATCCGGACGGCGGATCTGGCCGGATTGCAGCCCGAGGTTCGAGCCTACGAACCGAAGGGAGCACTGGACGGCGGCGTCGACGGATTGAGTGCCATCCGCCATCTGATCCACCGATCCCCCCGGTATCTGGCCGACGGCGGATACCTTCTGATGGAGATCGGGCATGACCAGCGCACCGGCGTTGAAGCCTTGGTCCGTGAGTGCGGGGCCTATTCCGAGGTTGAATTTCAGCAGGATTACAGCGGTCTGGACCGGGTGGCAGTTCTTCGAAAAGGGCGACCGGGTTCGGCCGCCGATACCGGGCGATAGATGAAAAAAATGTTGCCCAAACAGTTTGTATTTGGTACACTTATTCGATTATAAAAACACACGTTCTTGGACCCGGTTTCGGGTGCTTTCCCGTGGAAAGTGGAGGCCGGGGTCGAAAAGGGCGGTGGAACAACCAAAAGAAAGGGAGTTTTGATTTATGGCATACGTCACAATGAAAGAGTTGTTGGAGGCAGGCGTCCATTTCGGCCATCAGACCAAGCGATGGAACCCCAAGATGAAGCCCTATATATTCGGGGCGAGAAACGGCATTTACATCATCGACCTTCAGAAAACGGTCCGGATGTTTAAAACCGCCTATGACTTTATCAAAGACACCGTGGCAGGCGGACGGTCGGTTCTCTTTGTGGGGACCAAGAAGCAGGCCCGGGACAGCATCTATGAGGAGGCCAACCGGTGCGAAATGTTCTACGTGCACAACCGGTGGCTGGGCGGCATGCTGACCAACTTTCAGACCATCAAACAGAGCATCGATCGGCTCAATTATCTCAACGACGTCCTCAATGATGAGGAGACCATCAACCTGTACGCCAAAAAAGAACGGTTGATGCTGGCCAAAGAGCGGGTCAAACTCGACAACAACCTGGGCGGGATTCGGGAAATGACCCGACTGCCCGGGGCGATTTTTATTATTGATCCCAAAAATGAGGCCATCGCGGTTCGAGAGGCCAACCGGCTCGGCATTCCCATCGTGGCCATTGTGGATACCAACTGTGATCCCGATGATATCGATTATGTGATTCCGGGCAATGATGATGCGATTCGATCGATTCGACTGGTCACTTCCAGAATCGCCGACGCCTGTGAGGAGGGCAAAGAGCTGCTGGCCGAAAAACAACAGGCCGAAGCCGACAAGGAGACCGAGGATACCGAAGAAGTGACCGCCGTCAGCGCCGATCTGAAACCGGGCGAACGGAAGGTCATCTCCGACGGAACGGACGGTCCCGTCGTGGAGATCATCAAGCGGGCCACCACCGAATCTCCGGAATCGGAAGAACCGGCGGTGACCGAGGAAGCGGCGACTGAAGCCGAGGAAACAGGAGAATAAACAAGATGTCAGAGATTACCGCTGTAATGGTAAAAGAGCTTCGGGAGAAAACCGGAGCCGGAATAATGGATTGCAAGGAGGCCCTGGCCGAGTGCGGCGCCGATATGGATCAGGCCGTCGATTTTCTGAGAAAAAAAGGGTTGGCCACGGCCCAGAAGCGGGCCGGCCGGGCCATGTCCGAAGGGGTGATCGAATCCTATATACATATGGGCGGCAAGCTCGGGGTCATGGTGGAGGTCAACTGCGAAACCGATTTCGTGGCCAAAACCGATGATTTTAAAGAATTTGCCAGAAACATCGCCATGCACATCGCCGCCACCGCTCCGGCCGGAATCGTTCCGGAGGATGTACCGGAGGCGGTGGTGCTGAAAGAAAAAGAGATCTACCGGGCCCAGGCCCTGGAACTGGGAAAGCCGGAGCAGGTGGTGGATAAGATCGTGGAAGGCAAACTCGGCAAATTCATCCAGGAAGCCTGTCTGATGAATCAGCCCTATGTCAAGAACCCCGAGGTGACCATCGCCGATTACCTCAATGAGGTGATCGCCAAGACCGGCGAGAACATCACCATTAAACGGTTTGCCCGATTCCAGCTGGGAGAATAAGAGACGGTGGCATCCCCTAAATTCAAACGGATTGTCCTGAAGCTGAGCGGCGAGGCCCTGATGGGCGATCAGGGGTTCGGGATTTCTCCGCCCGTGATTCAGTATGTGGCCGAAGAGATCCGGACCCTGCTCGCACTCGGGGTCCAGGTCGCCATCGTGGTGGGCGGCGGCAACATCTTCAGAGGGGTTGCCGCCAGCTCCTATGACATGGACCGGGCATCCGCGGATCATATGGGGATGCTGGCCACCGTCATCAACAGCCTGGCCCTTCAGGACGCTCTGGAAAAGCGCGAAATCAATACCCGGGTCCAGAGCGCCATTTCCATGCATGAGGTGGCGGAGCCCTATATCATGAGACGGGCGGTTCGCCACCTGGAAAAGGGGCGGGTGGTGATTTTCGCTGCCGGAACCGGAAACCCCTATTTTACCACCGATACCGCGGCCGTGCTGCGGGCCCAGGAGATTCATGCGGAAATCCTGCTGAAGGCCACCAAGGTCGACGGGCTCTACAGTTCGGACCCGGTCATCGACCCGGATGCCCGGTTTATTCAGCGCATCAGCTACATGGAGGTTCTGGAGCGGCGGCTGAAGGTCATGGACATGACCGCCATTTCCCTGGCCATGGACAACAAGCTGCCCCTGGTGGTGTTCAATATGGCCGACGGGGGAAGCCTGCGGCGAGTGGTCTGCGGTGAGGCGGTGGGCTCCTGGATCGGTTTTTAACGGAAAACGACACCGGAACGAACACGGACGATCAGAAATACGAAGGTGAAAGATATGCTCAATTCCATTTATCAGGAAACCCGGGAGCGGATGGAAAAATCCATCACCGCCCTCAAGAACGAGCTCAAACGGGTCCGTACCGGGCGCGCCTCCCTGTCGCTGCTCGACGGCATTCGGGTCGATTATTACGGTACCCAGACGCCCCTGAACCAGATGGCCTCCCTGTCGGTTCCCGAAAGCCGTCTGATCACCATTCAGCCCTGGGACACCTCGGTGATCAACAGCATCGAAAAGGCGATCCTCAAATCCGATCTGGGCCTGACCCCGGCCAGCGACGGAAAGATCATTCGAATCTCCATTCCCCCGCTGACCGAAGACCGCCGCAAAGAATTGGTGAAGCTGGTCAACAAGACCTGTGAGGAATACAAGGTGGCGGTTCGCAATATTCGGCGGGATTCCAACGACATGGTCAAGGAACTCAAAAAAGAAGGCGACGTCTCCGAGGATGAGGCATTCAAGGCCCAGGAGGAGATTCAAAAGATCACCGATCAACACATCGAAAAAATAGACGAGATCTACCAGGAAAAAGAAAAGGAAATTCTTGAATTCTAATTCCGAAACCGTTCGGAAAGCGGATCTGGACCCGGCCGGTCTGCCGGCCCACGTGGCCGTCATCATGGACGGAAACGGTCGATGGGCGAAAAAGCGGATGCTGAACCGGATCAAGGGCCATGAAAAAGGGTCGGATACGGTTCGGGAGATCGTTCGCACCGCCCGGGAAGTGGGGGTGCCGATACTGACCCTGTACGCTTTTTCCACCGAGAACTGGAACCGCCCCAAGGCGGAGGTGACCGCCCTGATGGCGCTTCTGACGCGGTTCCTGAAATCCGAACGGCGGGAGATGCTCGACAACAACATCCGTTTCAATGTGATCGGTGAAATCGAGCGGCTTCCGGAAAAGGTTCAGGAGGCGATTCAAGACACCCGGGCCGCCACTCAGGAAAACGACGGTATGCTCCTCAACCTGGCGCTGAGTTACGGGTCCCGGGCCGAGATCCTGCGGATGACCAGAGCCGTGGCCGCCAAAGCCCGCGCCGGGGAGATCGACCCGAATGAGATCTCCTTTCAGACGGTGGCCGATCACCTCTACACCCGCGGCATGGCCGATCCGGATCTGTTGATCCGGACCAGCGGAGAGCACCGAATCAGCAATTTTCTCCTTTGGCAGATCGCCTATGCCGAGCTTTTTTTCACCGACACCCTCTGGCCCGATTTCGGCCGGGAGGAATTCATTCACATCCTGAAGGAATACCAACACCGGGAACGCAGGTTCGGAAAAGTCGATGCGACCGATACGACCCGGACATAATCGCCTGTATACCACCCGCCGCTCAAGATACGCCCCTCGTCTATCGCCCTTTTTTTATGATCCGACACCTTGCCGTCATTTCGCCTAAGGGGAGCCCATGCATGTAAAACGATGGATTACCGGACTCACTGCGCTGCCGATCCTGGTTTACCTGATCTATCTGGGCGGCCCTCCGTTTACCGTTTTCGTCGGCGCGGCCGCGGTCCTCGCCCTGGCCGAGTTTTTCCGAATCCTGTTCGGCGGCAGCTGGAAATCCCTGATCGGAATTCTGCCGGTCTGGGGCATGGCTCTCGGATTCGCCATGATCTGGGCCGCCCACACCTTTACCGTCGAGCTGGTTCTTCTTCTGCTGGTCCTCAACATTCTGTTCTGCGCGGTGTATACCCTGATTCGATTCAAATCCGATGCCGTGGTTCTCGAGCGGGTGGCCCAGCATACCCTGGCCATGGTCTATATTCCCGTGTTTCTGGCCTGTGTGATCTGGATCCGCAACGGCAATGACGGAATGCTCTGGGTCTTTTTCCTGCTGGCGATCATTTTCGGGGGGGATATCGGGGCTTTTTATACCGGCACCTATTTTGGAAAGCATAAGCTTTGCCCCTCGGTGAGCCCGGGCAAGACGATCGAGGGGGCCCTCGGCGGTCTGGGGGCCAATGTGGTGGTGGGC
This sequence comes from Desulfococcaceae bacterium, assembly GCA_046541495.1. GTDB lineage: Bacteria > Desulfobacterota > Desulfobacteria > Desulfobacterales > Desulfococcaceae > JAABSQ01. Next base: position 5,897 of record JBKHDE010000087.1, on the reverse strand, counting down.
TCGCTCATCAAACTGCTTTTTCTGCCGGAGCCGGACTGGGGATACTCGATTCTCTTTTTCGTCTGTGCGGGCATCGCCGGTCAGGTGGGGGATCTGTTCGAATCGGCCTTCAAGCGGGCCTCGGGCATCAAGGATTCCGGAATGATCCTGCCCGGCCACGGCGGAATTCTGGATCGCATCGACGCCCTTTTATTCGCCCTTCCGGTTGCATATTTTTTTAAAAAGTTTATTTTGTGGGTATGATGCGCAGGTTCAGGCCATGAAACGACTCTCCATCCTCGGTTCCACCGGTTCCATCGGTCGAAACACCCTTCATATCGTCGGTATGTTCCCGAATCGGTTCAAAGTGGAGGCCCTGACGGCCAAACAGAACGTCACTTTGCTGGCGCAGCAGATACGGATGTTTCAGCCCGGGGTGGCGGTGGTCTATGATGCCGAAAAGGCCGATCGGCTGAGCCGGCTTCTGGAACCCTTCGACCGGACGGAGATTCTCTACGGCGAGGCCGGATACCGCACCGCCGCCGCACTGGACTCCGTGGATCTGGTGGTGGCGGCCATGATGGGGGCCGCCGGGCTGGGCCCGACCCTGTCGGCCATCGAGGCCGGCAAGACCATCGCCCTGTCCAACAAGGAAACCCTGGTCATGGCCGGGGAGATGGTGATGCGGCGGGCCGCGGAAAAAGGGGTGGCCATTCTGCCGGTGGACAGCGAACACAGCGCCATTTTTCAGTGCCTATCCGGACAACGGCGGGAAGACGCAGAGATGATTCTGCTCACCGCCTCCGGCGGCCCGTTTCTGAACCGGCCGGCATCCGATTTTGCTGCCATCACCCCGGCGGACGCCCTGAAGCACCCCAACTGGGATATGGGCAGCAAGATCACCATCGATTCGGCCACCCTTATGAACAAGGGGCTGGAGGTGATCGAGGCGCGGTGGCTGTTCGGCATCTCTCAGGAGCGGATTCGGGTGGTGGTCCATCCCCAGTCCATCGTCCATTCGATGGTGGCCTACCGGGACGGATCGGTGATGGCCCAGATGGGGGTTCCCGATATGAAGGGCGCCATCGCCTATGCCCTTTCTTACCCGGAACGGCTGGATATTCAGCAGCCGGCGCCCGATTTTCCGGGTCTGGAGTGCTTGACCTTTCAGGAGCCGGACTGGGATCGATTTCCCTGTCTCGGGCTGGCCTTCGAGGCCTGCCGGGCGGGAGGCACCCTTCCGGCGGTGCTCAACGCCGCCAATGAGACGGCGGTGGAAGCGTTTTTACAAGAAAAGATATCCTTTACCGCCATACCCGACATCATTCGGGATGCCGTAAGGGACCATGCGCCGACGCCGAATCCGACCCTCGAAGACGTGCTCGAGGCGGATCAATGGGCCAGAGCCGCGGCCCGGGAGCGGATCGGCGGCGGATCTAAAAATAGAGGATAAACACATTCAATGAACAGTATTACCGCATTTGTCGTCGTGCTGGGGGTGCTCGTATTTTTCCATGAGCTGGGCCATTTTCTGGCGGCCCGGTTGTGCGGGGTCGGGGTGGAGATCTTTTCTCTCGGTTTCGGGCCCCGGATTTTCGGAAAAACGGTGGGCCGAACCGATTACCGGGTATCCGCCATTCCTTTGGGCGGGTTCGTCAAAATGGTGGGGGAAGAGCCGGACGCGGAGATCGATCCGGTCGATATTCCGGTCTCCTTTACCGATAAATCGGTCTATAAACGGATCCTGATCGTCGCCGCCGGACCGCTCTTCAACCTGCTGTTGGCGGTGATCATTTTTTTCGGCATCTTCCAGGTGTCCGGCACCTATATTCTCAAGCCGGTGGTCGGAACGGTCAAAGAGAACACCCCCGCCTACCGGGCCGGTCTTCAGGAAGGCGACCGGATCGCCGCCATCGACGGCGCCGAGATCGAAAGCTGGGAAGAGATGTCCGGGTTCATCAGCCGAAGCAACGGCCGGCCTATCGAGCTGACGGTGGAACGAAACGGCGGCCGCACCGCCGTTCAACTCCAGCCGGAGATGACCACCACCCAGAACCTGTTCGGCGAAGACACCCGGCGGTATGTCATCGGCATCACCGCCGCCGGGGAGTTTTTCTCCCGGGATCTCAACCCGATTCAGGCCATGGGGGAATCGATCGCCCAGACCTATGAGATCACCAAACTGACGATCCTCAGCATCGTCAAGCTGATTCAGGGGGCCGTTTCCACCGACACCCTCGGCGGACCCATCATGATCGCCCAGATGGCCGGGGAACAGGCCCGGGAAGGGACCACCAACCTGGTCTTCTTCATCGCCCTGCTCTCCATCAACCTGGCCATCCTCAACATCCTGCCGATTCCGGTTCTGGACGGCGGTCACCTGCTCTTTTTTTTCATCGAAGCGGTGCGGGGCAAGCCGGTCAATACCCGAGTCCGTGAAATCGCCCAGCAGGCCGGCATTTTCGTGCTGCTGCTGTTGATGATTTTCGTGTTCTACAACGACATCACCCGGCTGTTTTATGCCAGTTAGCACCGCATTCTCAAGCATCTGATCGCTGTAATTTACCCGCATTCGGGCGGTTCGCCCGGTGCGGGAAATCCCGGGACAAGGGGAGCCTCATGCCGTACAGACTGGAAATCACCCTGAAGCCGAACCTGTTCGACCCCGAAGGAGAATCGATCCGCCGAAAAGCCGCCGATTATTTCGGGATCGATATCGGCGGGGTTCGAACCGTCCATGTGGTCACCATCGATGCGGACCTGACACCGGATCAGCTTCGAACGGTTCGGGAGGAGGTCTTCACCAACCCGGTGACCCAGATCTCCTCCTACGATCCCCTGGATTCGGCCTTCGACTGGACCCTCTGGATCGGATACCGCCCCGGCGTCAAAGACAATCCCGGCGCCACCGCCATGGAGGCGGTCACCGACATTCTGAACCGGCCCTTCGGCCCGAAGGAGGCGATCTACACCTCCAGACGGTATTGTCTGACCGGCGCCGGGCTCTCCAAGACCGAGGTGGAGACGGTGGCCGGGGAACTGCTGGCCAACGACATCATTCAGCAGTGGCGGATCTATGCTTCGGCGGAATGGGACCCGAAGACCGGCATCGGCATCATCGTTCCCAAGGTCATCCTCGACCACACCCCGACCGTCTCCACCATTCCGGTCGACAGCGACGAGACCCTTCAGCGGATCAGCGATGAGCGGAATCTGGCCCTCAATCCCAATGACATTCCGGTGATTCGGGCCTATTTTCTGGACCCGACGGTTCAGGCCCGGCGGGCCGAAATGGGGCTGTCCGACCCCACCGACGTGGAACTCGAATACATCTCCCAGGCCCGCAGCGACCACTGCAACCACAACACCTTCCGCGGGCTTTTCCGGTACCGCGAAGGCCGGGACGGGGCGGTGGAGGTGGTGGACAATCTTTTCAAGACCTGCATTCAAACCCCGACCCTGGACCTGAAAGACCGAAAATCCTGGGTCGTATCGGTCCTCTGGGACAATGCCGGGGCCGGCCGGTTCGACGAAGACCATTATTACGTCATCACCGGAGAGACCCACAACTCCCCTTCCAACATGGAGGCCTACGGCGGGGCCATTACCGGAATCGTGGGGGTCTATCGGGACCCCCTGGGTACGGGAAAAGGTTCGCGTTTGATTATGGGCAGCTACGGCTATTGCGTCGGGTACCGGGATTATGAGGGTCCATTGAAGCCCCGGCTTCATCCACGGCGACTGCTGGACGGGGTGATCGAAGGGGTCCGGGACGGCGGCAACAAGAGCGGCATCCCGACGCCGTTCGGGCAGGTCCTGTTTCATGACGGATACCTGGGCAAGTGTCTGGTCTATGTCACCGCCGTGGGGCTGATGCCGGCGACGGTGGCCGGCGCCCCGGCCGAGCAGAAGACCACCGAGGCCGGGGATCTGGTGATCATGTGCGGCGGCCGGGTGGGCAAAGACGGCATTCACGGGGTGACCGCATCCTCCGAAATCTTTTCGGAGCATACCCCGGCCGGGCATGTGCAGATCGGGGATCCGTACACCCAGAAGAAGATGCACGATTTTCTGCTGGAGGCTCGGGACGAGGGGCTGATCGCCTTTATCACCGACAACGGCGGCGGCGGGCTTTCCTCCTCGGTGGGGGAATCGGCCCTGTTCAGCAACGGGGTCGAGATCGAGCTGGAGAAGGTTCCGCTCAAATACGAAGGGCTGGACCAGTGGGAAATCTGGGTGTCCGAGTCCCAGGAGCGGATGACGGTGGCGGTGAAACCGAATCATCTGGATCGGTTCATGGCCCTCTCTCGCAAGCATGCGGTGGAATCCACGGTGATCGGCCGGTACACCGATACAGGCATGCTCCACATCACCTATGACGGGCAAACCTGTGCTTATGTGGATCTGTCGCTGCTGGAATCGGGGTTTCCCCAGTGGGCGTTCGAGGCCGACTGGCGGCCGCCCGAGGAGCGCGGACTGTTGGAACCGGTGTTGGGAGGCCCGAACGATTACGGCCGCCTGCTTCTGGAGATGCTGTCCCGGCCCAATATCTGCTCCAAAGAGTGGATCGCCCGGCAATACGACCACGAGGTGCAGGGGACCAGCGTCATCAAACCCCTGGTGGGCGTCGGCCGGGATGTCAACAGCGACGGGGCGGTGATTCGGCCGGTGCTGACATCCAGGAAAGGGCTCGCCTTTGCCCAGGCCCTGATTCCTCATTACTCCGCTATCGACGCCTATCACATGACCGCCTGCACCATCGACGAGGCGGTGCGCCGAATTATCGCGGTGGGCGGAAGCTTGGATCACATCGGGGGGGTGGACAATTTCTGCTGGCCCAACATTCAGTATGATCCCGCAAAAAATCCCGACGGCAAATTCAAGGCGGCGCAGCTGGTCCGCTCCTGCCGGGCATTGAAGGAGATGTCGCTGGCTTACGGGGTGCCGCTGCTGTCGGGCAAGGACAGCATGTATGTGGACGGCCATCTTCCCGGGGCTTACGGGGAAACCCACAAGGTGTCGGCTTTGGAATCGCTTCAGTTTTCCACCATCGGGGTGATCGAGGATGTGGAAAAATGCGTCACCATGGACGTCAAAATCCCCGGGGATCGGGTGTATGTGTTGGGGGTGACGCGGAATGAGCTGGGGGCGTCGGAATATTACGAACATTTGGGATATGTCGGTACGCAGGTGCCTCAGGTGTATCCGGATCGGTTCATTCCGTTGTATAATGCTTTGTATCGCGCGATTCAGGAAGGGTTGACCGCTTCGGTTCACGGGGTTTATCGTGGGGGCCTGGGAGTGCATTTGGCTATGGCGGCCATGGGCGGAGAACTCGGGATGACGGTTGACCTGGGGCGGGTGCCTTCAGAAGAGGTCGACCGGGCCGATGTTCTGCTGTTTTCCGAGTCCCCCGGCCGGTTTATCGTAACCGTCAATCCGGAGGATCGAGAAAAATTCGAGCACTTTTTTCAGGACCTTCCGATCGCCTGCGTCGGTTCGGTCACGGACGGTCCCGACTTCGTCATTCGGGAGGCTGACGGCGCCACCTTGGTTCAGGTGTCGATTCAGGATTTGAAAACCGCCTGGAAAAAACCGTTTGGAGGGCTGATATGAGCGGCGGCGTGAAAGCACTGGTTCTGACCGGATACGGCCTCAACTGCGATCATGAAACCGCCCATGCCTGCGAACTGGCCGGCGCCGAGGCGACCCGGGTGCATATCAACGCCCTGATCGACGGGTCGGTGCGGCTGGATGATTTTCAATTAATGGTCTTCATCGGCGGATTTTCCTGGGGCGACGACCACGGGGCCGGGGTGATTCAGGCGGTGCGGATGAAGACCAACATCGGCGACAGCCTGCTCGAGTTTATCGACCAAGGCAACCTGGTGCTGGGGATCTGCAACGGGTTTCAGACC
>JBKHDE010000086.1:0-16971 GCA_046541495.1 Desulfococcaceae bacterium | reverse complement strand
ATCCGCTCTCTGAGTCGATCGGCCATTTTATCATCCCGATAAGAGACCACGGTCACGGGTGAGCGCCGGAACAGCTTGGACGCCACCGAGCCGACCAGGACGTGTTCCAGATGGGTTGCCCCTTTGGCCCCCATGACCACCATATCGATCTGCTCATCCACAATAATCCTCAAGAGTTGATCGATTGGGTTTCCCACCTCGATGAGGGTTCGAACCTTTTGATCGTCCAGCCCGGTCTTCTGAATAATGTTCTTGAGAAAAGATTCTCTTTCAGACCGAATACCCGAGACATAATGCTCACCGTCCACATCATATCCCATGGATGAAATCCTTTGGATGGCGTCCACATCCCGGGAATTGATGATATTGGCAACCACCAATCGGGCATCCAGGGCCATGGCCAATTTGCCTGCGTAAGATACCAGGCCCCTCGTAAATTCAACCGGTCCCAGTGCCACCGGCGCCAAAATCTTGCGTATCCCTTCCATGGAAATCCTCTTTTTCATCTGTTTAGCCTATGCCGGTGAAACCGCAACCTCCCCCGGCTTCGGAATCCGAGAACGCTGCATGAAATACAACAGGCCGTATATGGCGAGCCCGATAAGATAAGTCCAGTACCGCTGGTCATGGGGCAGCCCGATCCAGGCGGCCACGGCATCGGGCCGCAACAGTATAAAGGTGACGCATAAAAACAGGGGAACTTCATAGTACCGGTTTCGTGCCACAAACCAGCCCTGGGTCGCCGAGGCAAATGCGAAATTTCCGATACAGGCCATGAGGAAGATCAAAATTCCCTGAGGCCAGCTATAAATATTATGAAGGATCAGGTCAGTATTGAAAATGAACATGAAGGGAAGAATGGCGGTTCGAATATCATACATGAACCCCTGCAGTCCGGTAGCGATGGGCGGAGACTTGGCGATGGCAGCCGCCGCATAGGCGGCCAAGCCGACCGGCGGGGTATCATCGGCCAGAATCCCGAAATAAAAGCAGAAAAGATGGGCCGCCATGAGGGGTACGATAAAATCCTGAAAAGCGCCGATGGTGACGATCGCCGGCGCGGTCAGGGAGGCCATGACGATGTAAGTCGCGGTGGTGGGCAGGCCCATACCGATGATGAGACTCGCAATAGCGGTGATCAGCAGCATTAAAAAAATGTTGCCCATGGAAATGGTGTCGATCACCTGTGTGATCAGCCCGCCCAGTCCCAATGCCACCACGCCAACGATAATGCCGGCCGCCGCCGTGGCCAATGCCACAGCCACCATGTTTCTGCCGCCGGCGGCCAGGGCGGAAAAGATCATGACGATGCCTTTCCTGAATGCCGGTCCGATCGGGTCTTTATTAAGGTAGGCTTTGATCGGTTCCTGAAAGAACATGATCACCAGCATGACGCAAATGGCATAGAAAGCGGCCAATTCCGGCGAGTGGCGGACCACCACCAATTCATACAGCAGAAACAGAAGGGGAAGGATATAATGGATGCCGCCCAGAAAAGTTTTGAAAAAAGGCGGTAGTTCACTCCTGGGCATGCCCCTCAAACCGAGTTTCGAGGCTTCGATATGGGAAATAAAAAAGAGCGCGGCATAGGAGGCAAAAGCGGGAATCGCAGCCGCCTTAATGACGGCGACATAGGGCACGTTAACATATTCGGCGATGATAAAGGCGGCCGCGCCCATAATGGGCGGTGCCAGTTGCCCGTCGGTACTCGCCGCAACCTCGATGGCGGCGGCCTTGGTGGCCGGGTATCCGACATTTTTCATCAGCGGAATGGTAAAGGTGCCGGTGGTGACGATATTGGCGATACTCGACCCGGAAACCACCCCGGTGAGACCGCTCCCCATGATGGCGGCTTTGGCGGGCCCGCCCTTGAAACCGCCCAGCAAGGACAGGGCCAGTTGTATAAAATAATAGCCCGCACCGGCCCGGTCCAACATGGCGCCGAACAGGACGAAAAGAAAAACGATGGTGGCCGAGACATCCAGCGGAATACCATAGATGCCTTCGGTCGACATCGTCATCTGCCCCACGAATCGGTTCAAGGATATCCCCTTGAAGGCGATGAGATCCGGCATGTAGGGGCCCAGAAAGGAATAGGCGCAAAAAGCGATGGCGATGATCGGCAATGCGGGGCCGATCACCCGACGGGCCGCTTCCAGAAGCAGAATCACCAGAATCACCCCGATGACGATATCCCGCAGAATGGGATCCCCATACCGAAAGGTCAACCCCTCATAGTCGATGGCGATATAGAGGGCGGAAAAAGCGGCGATGATGCCGATGATAAAATCGAAAATCGGTATGCGGGTTTTGGTGGACAGAAAATCGAGCCCGAATCTGGGTTTCTTAAAAACCGGGTAATTCAGGTAGACGATCAACAGGGCGAACCCCAAGTGAATGGCCCGGACAAACGTGGAATCCAGGATCAGCCAACTGGCGATGGATAATTGAAAAAGGCTCCAGCAAACCGCAATGGTCGGAATAATGTATTGGGTAAATCCGGAAGGACGTCGCCCCAAGCCCTCCTCTTTTTCGGCCATTCGTTTCGCGAGATCCGATCCGTTGTCGGTGTCTGTTTTTTCAATACCGCCCATATCTTACCTTTCAAAAGCAAAGCGAACCAGAGGATTTCGTGCCACAGCCGAATGCGGGATGAGCAGGAGAAGGCGGCGGGCACGCCCGCCGCCGGAAAGAAACGGTCGTCGACCGGGTCTATTTTTTCATCAGACCGGCCTCTTTATAATACTTCATCGCACCCTCATGAATCGGTGCGGAAAGCCCCTCGAGCATCCCCTCTTTGGTCAGCACCTGATAGGCGGGATGCAGCTTTTTAAATTCCTCGAAGTTATCAAAAACCTCTTTGGTGAGGGCGTACACCACCTCATCGGGCACCTTGGCGGAGGTGACGAAGGTGGCCTTCACACCGAAAGTGTCCACATCGCCGTCGTTTTCGGCGCCCGGATAGAGTTCGATGGGAATAATCGATTTGGCGTAGTAGGGTTTGGCTTTGATCAGGGCGTCGATGCCCGGTGTGTCGATGGGAACAAAGCGGACCTTGGTCGCTCCGGCGGTGGCTTCTTTAAACGCACCGCTGGGATGGCCTACCGTATAGAAGAAGGCATCCAGCCTGCCGTCTTGCAGAAGACCGGGGGCTTCAGCCGCTTTGACCCCTTCTGCCTGAAGATCTTTCTCGTAATTTAACCCCACCGCTTCCAGCGCATCGATGGAGTTCTGGCGCTGGCCGGAACCGGGGTTGCCGATATTCACACGTTTGCCCTTCAGGTCCTTGATATCTTTAATGCCGGAATCCACCGAGGCCACCAGGGTCACCGATTCGGGGTGAATACTGAATACCGCCCGAAGGTCTTCCTGGACCCCTTTTTCTTCCCATTCGGCCATGCCATGAACGGCCTGATATTGCCGGTCGGACTGAACCACACCGAACTCCAGGTCGCCGGCCATGATGGCGTTGACGTTAAAGACCGACCCGCCGGTGGACTCGACCGTGGCGCGGATGCCGTATTCTTTGCGCTTTTGGTTGACCATTTTGGCGATGGCCCCGCCGGTGGGATAATAGACCCCGGTGATGGCGCCCGTGCCGATGGTGACAAACGTGGTCTTTGCCTGAACCGGTGCCGGGTTCATGCCGAAAATCAATCCGAAACTCAAAAGAAATGCAAACAACAGAACCACTTGCTTCTTCATCACTACCTCCTCTTCATTTTTGAGTTAAAGGCAAGCCGAATTCATGGGATTGAAAATAGATCCATGCCGATCATCCATCTACCTTTATCTTAAATTCGATTCCTGAAAAATAAATGACCCATGAATCATTATAGACGACTTATAATATCAAACCAATCTTTCTGAATCAATATTTTTTATAGGTCTTTGAAATTAAATCTTTTTCTTGGTATACAATGCCGGGTGTTCACGATAAACTTGAGCCGACCGTTTTTTACCGGTATATAGAAGCCATGAAACCAACTTCCTCTTCCCAGGTCAGTGTTATTATTCCGACTTATAACCGGGCCGAGATGGTGGGCGAAGCCATTGAGTCGGTGCTGAATCAGGATTTTTCATCCTTTGAATTGATCGTCATCGATGACGGGTCCACCGATCAAACATCGAAGGTGCTTCGGTCTTTCGGCCGGCGAATTCGATCGATTCGCCAGGAAAACAAAGGCGTGAGCGCTGCCAGAAATCTGGGAATCTGTCATGCCTCGGGGGAATGGATCGCTTTTTTGGATTCGGATGACCTCTGGCTGCCGGGCAAGCTCACCGCTCAGGTCGATTTTTTTCGCCTCAATCCGGCATCCCTGATCTGCCAGACTCAGGAAATCTGGATTCGAAACGGCCGTCGGGTAAACCCGAAGCATCGGCATGAAAAGCGCTCGGGCATGATCTTCGAGCCTTCCCTGGCGCTTTGCTTAGTGAGCCCGTCGGCGGTCATGATTCGGCGCTCCCTCTTCGATCTGGTCGGCCGGTTCGACGAAAACCTTCCGGCTTGCGAAGATTACGATCTCTGGCTGCGGATCGGCCGTCGATTTCCCGTCCATCTCATCGATCGTCCTTTGATTGTCAAACGAGGCGGGCATGAAGATCAGCTCTCCCAGGCCCCGGGTTTGGACAAATTCCGCATCGCATCCCTTCAGAACCTGATCGACAGCGGTACGCTTGATTCGGACCAAGAACGGGCCGCCCGTCGAATGCTGCAAAAAAAGTGTCGCATTTACGCAAACGGCTGCCGGAAAAGGAATCGGATTCCGGAAGCCGATTATTTCCAGACCCTGGGTGAACGATACGGTATGGCCGTTGCCGGAAGGGAATCGACTACATTAAATGGAGGTTGAAATTCTCACGGCAACGGCATACAAGAGAGGCCTGATTCGGCTGAATATCGGTAATGGTCTGTAACGGATTTGAATGAATGGATCGGAGGTAATGGAATGGCCCATGCGGAAACCGTCGCCCCTTACGGCGGAACCTTGGTGAATCTTCTTGCGGATGAGGAGCGCATTCCGCTGCTGAAGGAGATCGCCAACAGCCTGACGGATATCACCCTGAACGACCGGCAGATGTGCGATCTGGAGATGCTCGCCAGCGGTGCATTCTCTCCCCTCGCCGGGTTTATGGTCCAGTCGGATTATGAGTCGGTTCTGGATCGCAGCCGACTTCAAAATGATGTGCTGTGGCCGTTACCGGTCTGCCTGGATGTATCCGCCCTCAAGGCCAAAAACCTGGAGGCCGGCCAATCGGCCGCACTTCGGGACCCCGAGGGGTTTTTGCTGGCGGTGATGACCATAGAAGACATCTGGGAAGCGGATCGGGAGAAAGAAGCCGATCTGGTCTACGGCACCCTCGATTCGGCTCATCCCGGGGTTCAGTACCTGATGAAACAAACCGGCGATTACTATATCGGCGGGTCGGTGGACGTGGTGAGCCCACCGCTTCACTTCGATTTTCAGCAGCTTCGCATGACGCCTGCGGAAGTGCGCGGCACATTAAAAAAGCTGGGATGGGAGCGGGTGGTCGGTTTCTACACCCGCAACCCGATCCACCGGCCGCAGTTCGAGCTGACCCTCAAGGCCATGCGGCAAGCCGGGGCCAATTTACTCCTCCTGCCCACCGGCGGCATCACCCATCCCTGGGATTTTGACCATTATACCCGAATACGATGCTACCGGGAGGTGACCAAAAAGTATCCCCCGGATTCCCATACCCTGAATCTCCTGCCCCTGGCCAACCGCATGGCCGGTCCGCGGGACGCCCTGCTCCATGCCATCATCGGCAAAAATTTCGGCTGCACCCACTTCATCATCGGCCCCGATCATGCGTCCCCGGATATCGGCGCCGACGGTTCTCCCATGTACGGACGGGGAAAGGCCCAGGAAATCGCCCGGCAGTTCAGCGGGGAGATCGACATCAACATTCTGACTTTTGAAGAAATGGTTTATATGCCGTTTGAGGATGAATACCGGTTTTCCGATCAGGTGCCGGAAAACAGCCAGGCCATCTCCTTTTCCGGATTCGATATTCGGCAGCGAATCCGCACCGGTCGCCGCATTCCCGAATGGGCCACCTTCCCCGAAGTCATCGAGGAACTCCACCGGTCCTATCCGCCACCCCGCCGCCAGGGATTGGCCGTCTTTTTCACCGGGCTCTCCGGGGCCGGCAAATCGACCCTGGCCCGCATCCTCTATTCACGCTTTCTCGAACTGGGCGACCGGCCGGTCACCCTTCTGGACGGAGACATCGTTCGGCAGAATCTCTCCCGGGAACTCAATTTTTCCAAAGAACACCGGGACATCAATGTCCGCCGAATCGGGTTCGTGGCCAGTGAAATCGCCAAGAACCGCGGGGTGGCCATCTGCGCCCCCATTGCGCCCTATGAATCCACCCGGTCTGAAATCCGCAGCACCATCGAGGCCTACGGCGGCTTTGTGGAGGTCCACGTCTCAACACCCATCGAGGTCTGCGAGCAGCGCGATCGAAAAGGGATGTACGCCAAGGCCAAGGCCGGCCTGATCAAGGGATTCACCGGTGTGGATGATCCCTATGAAATACCCGAGAACCCTGAACTGCGGATCAACACCACCGATTTCACCCCCAATGAGGCGGTAAAAGAAATCCTGCTGTTTCTCGGCGAAAAGGGATATATCTAAATATATGGTGCAAACCGCGTCAACCATGAGGAAAAACACATGATCTATCCGGTTATTCTCGCGGGAGGCTCCGGCACCCGCCTGTGGCCCCTGTCCCGCGAATTATACCCCAAACAGCTTCTGGGTCTGGTCAATGAGACCACCATGCTTCAGGAGACGGTGCTGCGGTTGAAGGATTTTGAAGGCATGGGCGATCCCATGGTCATCTGCAATGAAAACCACCGGTTTATGGTGGCGGAGCAGCTGCGCCACATCGATACCGACCCGGCATCGATTCTGTTGGAACCGGTGGGCCGGAACACCGCCCCCGCCCTCGCCGTGGCCGCCCTCCAGGCCCGGTCGGGCGGAGAAGATCCCCTGCTGCTGGTGCTTCCCGCGGACCATTTTATTCAAAATATTCCGGCCTTTCACCAGGCCCTGCGGACCGGGGTTCACTTTGCCGAACAGGGATACCTGATCACCTTCGGGATTGTCCCCGAGGCGCCGGAAACCGGATACGGCTACATTCAGAAAGGAAAGGCCCTCTCTTCCGACGGAAATTCCGAAGAGTTGTCCGAGGCCGTGGCCATCGCCCAGTTCGTGGAAAAACCGAATGCGGATACCGCCCGCCGATACCTCGCATCCGGGGAATACTGCTGGAACAGCGGCATGTTTCTGTTTAAGGCATCGGTGGTATTGGCCGAACTGGAGCGCTTTGTGCCCGACATTGTGGCCGCCGCCGGAAAGTCGATGGAAAACGGCCGGGCCGATCTCGATTTTTTCCGGTTGGATCGGGCTTCATTCGAGGCCTGCCCCAGCGACTCCATCGATTATGCGGTGATGGAAAAGACCGACCGCGGCGGCATGGTCCCTTTTCAGGCCGGTTGGAATGACCTCGGCTCCTGGGAAGCGCTCTGGCAGGTCGGAAAAAAGGATGAATTCGACAATGTGGTTCACGGGGATGTACTCCTCCACGATGTCCGGCACTCCTATCTTCAGGCTCGAACCCGCCTTCTGGCCGCCGTCGGCTTGGAAAACCATATCGTCGTGGAGACCGCCGACGCCGTCTTGATCTCTCCGCGGAACAAGGTCCAGGATGTTAAGAAACTGGTAAACAAGCTCAAAAAGGCGAAGCGGGAGGAGACCGTTTCCCACAAAACCGTCTATACCCCCTGGGGATCGACGGAAATCCTGGTAAAGGCGAACCGTTTTCAGGTAAAGCGGGTGACCGTCAAACCCGGCGCAGTGCTCTCCTTGCAGCAGCATTTCAACCGCTCGGAACACTGGATCGTCTTGCAAGGCACCGCACTGGTGACCCGGGGCGAAGAGGAGATTCTTCTGGAAGAAGACCGCTCGACATTCATTCCCCCGGGGATCGTTCACCGACTCAGAAATCCCGGCAAAATCCCCCTGGAGATCATTGAGGTCCGGTCCGGAAGCTACCTGGGCGAGGATGACATCGTCCGGCTGGAGGAGGTTTACGGCAAAGAAGAGTGACCTGCCGGCCTGCCGAAAGGCGCAAACAAGCGTTCCAAGAAGGCTTCGGCCTCCCGAAGCGCCGCCGAAGAATCGAATGCCGATTCCAGTTCCTCTAAAATGACCGCAAAAGGTGAATGCGCCACCCCTGCGGCGGCCAAATCCAGCGACGATTTGGGGTAGTTTCCGTCCTCAAAAAAATAGCTCGCCGGCCGGTCCGGATCGATTCGATAGGGCCACTCCCTCTTGAGGCGCAACACGGACTGAAGAGAAGTCCGGAAGGTGCCCGAATCGACCCGATTCAGGGTCACATGCCGCCCCATGCGGGACTCGATTTCATCAAACAGGGCGGAGAGCAGTTTCCATTCCGTAATAATCAGCCCATGTCCGTACCAGTCCTCGGCGAGCGCGCGGATGACCTGTTTTCGTTCCGGAGAAAGCTTGCGATAGGTGGGACAGAAATAGGTCCGGCAAGCCATGCCCCCGTAATAGCTGAGCCCTCTCCAGTCCACGCCCTCATTGCCCTCCCCCAAGGGGTGAAGAAGGCACCCGACCCGGGACCGCCGCTCACCCACCAGTCCGAGATAGGGGCAATGATGAAAATGGGGAAAAGGTCTGTCCTGATTTTCCCGGGCCGCCACCATTTTCATGAAGTCCCAGATATCGTCCATCCGGCGGGGAACCTCGGCAAACGCACGGGTTCGCCACTCCAGAATCGCCGTCATTCGGCCGGAAGACGCCTCGGACACATTATACAACCCGCAGCAGGCCCCGCAGGAGATGGTCTCGCTGATCTGGCACAGATAGACCCCGCCGGGAACGGCGGCGTCCAGTTGATCTAAATTATCCATAAAATAGTTTTCCGGGGAATTCGGTTTGGATGGCATCCGTTTTTGTTGATTCCCGTTTCGGATCTTTTGATGAATCCAATTTCAGAGCGTTTTGCCGAGCCCCTTTCCCGACTGAACCGCTTCGAGATACTGCTTCACCACCGGAAACAGCCGCCGTTGCAAGGCCTGATTCGGGTTTTTGAATTCGGCCCAGACCACCTCCCGCCGGTCTACGGTGATCTCGGGCCGTTCAGGCATGTCCACCTCAAACAGGGCCACCGTGTCTCGGGTGAACTCGTAATCCGTGCGAAACATTCCAACCAGATGGAGGTCGGCCGGTTCGACCCTGATTCCGACCTCCTCAAACAGTTCCCGGGCAGCCGCGCCGGCGGCGGATTCATTCCCCCTCAAACCGCCTCCGGGGATCGTGAAAAAAGAACGGTAAGAGTTTTTGATCAGTAAAACTGCGCCCCGATGCCAGACCGCTATGTAGACCCCGCGGCAAGCGGGACGGAAAAAATAACAGAATCCGAGGTATACCCGATAGCCGATCCTGTAAAGAACGCGAAAAAGGCGATCCGTATCGGCTTTTCTCACGCCATCCGCCGGATTTCTTCATATCGCTTGTTGAGACGCTTCTGAGAGACCGGAACCGGGGTCTTCAACTCCTGTGCATAGAGCGATACCTTGTATTCCTCGATCAACCAGAAAAAATCTTCAACCGCCCATCTTTTCTCATCGGATACCCGGGGAGACAGCCCATTCAACAGGTCCTTCAGCTGGTTCGCCTGGATCTGAACATCCCGGGCCTTGAGCTGATCCTTTTCAAGATTGACCACCCCCCGTTCGGCCCGCAGGGCGATGGCCTGAATATACCGCTCCAGGTGGGCCAGCCGATCATTATTGTACAAGGAAACAAAATGTTCCGGCACCAGGTTGGACAAATCATCCCGCAGATGCGCCAGAAATCGGACCATGCCGGGGTGGGTGCGGTTCCGGTTCTCCAGATCGAATAATATCGTCCGGCATTGATGGTATGCGTTCAACACCCGGCCCACCCGGTCCGATTTCTCATCGCCTGCCTTGCGCAGCAGGGGAGAAATCTTCTCGGCATGTTGAAGAAATTCCTTCCGGTTCCGAAGATTGATCTGAAGCAGGTCCTTTAAAACGGCATCATACATCTGCTGCTCCAATATCTTGTTTCCACCGAAATACCGGGCCGGCTCCATCAGGTTCCGGGGAAGCGCGAGCTGCTTTTTCAGGAATCGAATTTCTCTGGACAAAAACCTGCCCAACAGCGCCGCCACCCCGTTCACATGGGCCTCCAGCGCCTCATTGCGATCCTCATACAGCCGCAGGGAGATCGATCCGTTTTCGGCCGTCAGCCCCGGATAAGCCATCCATTTCCGTTTCCCGTTCGGGTTCAGCGGCACCGACTCGGGCAAATCGCCGAAATCCCAGTCGGTGATATTGTCCCTTTCCCATTCCGCTTTGGCCGCCTGGAACCGGTCTTCTTCCAGGGTATGGGTCACCGGACCGCCCAGAAGGGTCGCATCTCTTCCGGCCCGAATCTCCTCTCCCTTGGGTCCCCGCACCGAAATGCGCATTTTCAGATAATCCGGCAGTTCATCAAAGGACCAGGCCGAAGCCGGAATATCCACCCCGAATCGGGTGTGGATAAATTCCCCGAGACGGGTGATCAGGGGCGTATCCCGGTTCTGGTCCATCTCGGCCGCGATAATGTCCACCGTATTCGAGACCGGCACCAGCTGCTTTCGGTGGGCTTTGGGCAGGGCTTTGATGAGGGCCGTGATTTTCTCCCGAAACAGACCGGGCACCAGCCAATCGAGGGATTCGGATGGAACCGTCGAAGCTTGATCCGAGGGAATCCGGACGGTTACGCCATCCGAGGCATCTCCGGGCACGAAGTGGTAATCGCACGGAAATACCGTATTTCCCAGAGTGACCTGTTCCGGGTACAAGGCAAGCTCCTCCGGATCGGGGGTCGTTCGAAGAAGATCCTCCCGCTTGAGTCGAAGAAATCGGTCTCCCCGGCGTTTCTTGATCAAATGCTTCAGGGTGCGGATATCATACACCCCTTCATCGATCCGCTCGGCATAGAAGGCATGCAGATCCGCTTCGCTCACCATCAGATCCCGACGCCGGACCCGATCCTCCATGGTCCGGACCTCTTCCATCAATGTGCGGTTATGAACCATAAAGGGCAGCGGCTGCCGAAGATCCCCCTCCACCAGGGCGCTGCGGATAAAGATGTCGCGGGCTTCTTCCGGATCGATTCGGCCGTACGAAACGGTCCGACGGGGCACGATGATGAGTCCGTACAGGCTCACCTGTTCATAGGCGACCACTTCTCCCCGGCTGCGCTCCCAGTGGGGTTCGAAATAGGTATACCGGCACTGATCCCTTCCCACCGATTCGAGCCAGTCCACCTCGATATCGGCGGCCATGCGGGCGAAAAGTCGGGAGGTTTCGACCATTTCGGCGGAAACGATCCAGGGCCCCGCCTGGTTGAACAGGCCCGATCCTGGAAACACCATCACCTCCCGGTCCTTGGCGGCCCGGTAGATGTTCTTTTCCTTCTTGTTCGCAATATTGGAGAGAAAACCGCTCAGCACCGACCGGTGCAACCCTTCATAGAACGGACTTTTTCCCTTCTTGGCTTTGGTGCTCGGACGTTCCACCCGGTTTTTCAGGTTGTGCTCCTCCAGAATGGTTCGAATCTGATAGTGAATATCCCGCCACTCCCGCATGCGCCGAAAGGAAATAAAATTTTCCTTGCAGTATTTGCGCATCCGTCCGGTGGATTTCACCTCCTGCCGGGTCTCATGATAACCGTTCCAGATGTTGAGAAGGGCCAGAAAATCCGAATTTGGATCCTTGAATTTGGCGTGGGCCCGGTCGGCCTGGGCCTCCTTTTCCGCCGGGCGGTCCCGGGGGTCCTGAATGGACAGGGCCGAGGCGATCACCGTCATCTCGTCCAAGCACCCCTGTTCCGCCGCCTCCAGAAGCATTCGGGAGAGGCGCGGGTCCAGCGGAAGCTTGGCCATAATCCGCCCGTGAGCGGTCAAACCGAAAAGGGTCTTTCCATTGCGGGAGGGTTTGCGGTGGATCGCTCCCAGTTCCTCCAGCAGGTTGAAGCCGTCCTGAATGTTCTTTTCCGCCGGACGATCAATAAATGGAAAGGCCGCGATATCCCCCAGCCGCAGGTCGATCATCCGCAGGATCACCTCGGCCAGGTTGGACCTCAGGATTTCCGGCGGGGTGAACCTCGGGCGGGTTTCATAATCGGTCTCTTCATAAAGGCGGATGCAGATGCCGTTGGATACCCGGCCGCATCGGCCCATGCGCTGATCCGCACTGCTTCGGGCCACCGGCAGCACCGGAAGGGAGGTGGTTCGGGAGCGCGGAGAATACTGGGAAATACGGGCCAGACCGGTGTCGATCACATAGGTGATGCCCGGAATCGTGATCGAGGTCTCGGCCACATTGGTGGAGACGATGATTTTCCGCCCCCGCACCCGGGAAAAGACCCGGGACTGGTCCCCCGCCGACAACCGCGCAAACAGGGGCAAAACGGTCACGCCGGTATAGTTTCTTCCCTCCAGAAGTTCACAGGTCTCTCGAATATCCTGCTCGGTGGGCATAAAAATCAGGACATCCCCGCCGTAGGGGCTTTCCTGCTGAAGCTTATCCATGGCGGACACCGCCAGATCCACATGGGTCTGATCCTCGTTCGAGGAACCCGGCGCCGTGTACCGGACCTCCACCGGGTACATTCGGCCCGAGACCTCGATGATGGGCGCGTCGTCGAAGGCCTTGGAAAATTTTTCGGTATCGATGGTGGCCGAGGTGATGATCAGCTTCAGGTCCTTGCGTCGATGGACCAGATCCTTCAGAACGCCCAAGACGAAATCGATATTGAGGCTTCGCTCATGGGCCTCATCCACAATGATGGTATCGTATTCGTTGAGCCAGCGGTCGTTCTGGGCCTCGGCCAGAAGAATTCCGTCGGTCATGATCTTGATGAAGGCGTCATCGCCGGTCTGATCCTGAAATCGGATCTTGTAGCCCACCGACCGGCCCAAATCCTCACCCAGCTCTTCGGCGATACGGGAGGCCACGGTCATGGCGGCGATCCGCCGGGGCTGGGTACACCCGATCTTGCCGTCGATTCCCCGGCCCGCTTCGAGGCAGAATTTGGGGATCTGGGTGGTTTTTCCGGAACCGGTTTCACCGGAGATCACCACCACCCGATTTTTGGAGACAGCCTCGATGATGTCTTGCCGCTTGGCGACAATCGGCAGGTCATCATTGTAGGTCGGCCGGGGGCGGTTTTCCGCACGGCTTTTTCGGCGGTTCAGAGAGCGTTGAACTCGATTGTCCAGCTCCGTGAGCTTTTTGCGCCCCTTTTCCGAATGAAGGAATTCGGGCCTGGACCGTTTGAATCTATTGATTTCCCTTTTCAGATCCTGACGTTCCGCACCCCAGGCGTTTCCGCATTGGGATTCCAGTCTTCTGATCTGTTTTCGAATATCCGGTACGGATGTAATGGTTCTTTTCCTCCTCACAAAGGTTCAAAAATGTTCCCGGCATTCACTCTCGTTCTTTCGGAATGATGGGAAAAACAGTCTGTAAAGATAACAAATATTCCAATAAATTCAAGAGTGCCGGAAAGAAGATGCGGCGCCGCTCTGATTGACACGGCCCATCGCTTCTCTTCGCTTTCCAAAATTTCAATGTCTTTGGATTTTCAATGAATTTGCGTTACGTACCGCGCTTGATTTCTGCGCATGAGGAAAAATTCCTGCCGGTGCCCACTCGGGTTCTTAGAACAAATTTACCGCAGGCATACATCGATTCCGGCTTGACCTCGCATCCATCCATGGTAATATAATGGGGTTATGATTTGAATACACGGAGGCATCCATGAAGAGTTACCGTAAAGAGTTCTGGTTCAACGTTCCCACCCGCCGGGCGTTTATCAATATCACCCCGGAGGTGGAATCCTGCCTGAAGGAAAGCGGCATTCGGGAAGGATTGGTGCTGGTCAATGCCATGCACATT
The DNA here is from genome assembly GCA_046541495.1 of Desulfococcaceae bacterium. Lineage (GTDB taxonomy): Bacteria > Desulfobacterota > Desulfobacteria > Desulfobacterales > Desulfococcaceae > JAABSQ01. The sequence continues at coordinate 2,936 of JBKHDE010000086.1, read as the reverse complement.
ACCGCCTCGGTCTTTATCAACGACGATGAATCCGGGCTTCATCAGGATTATGATGAATGGCTTGAAAGGCTCGCTCCCCATGAACCGGTTTCTCAATATCGCCACAATGTGGGCGAAGACAATGCGGACGCCCACATGAAGCGCCAGGTGATGGGACGGGAGGCGATCGTGGCGGTCACCGACGGAAAACTCGATTTCGGCACCTGGGAGCGGATATTTTACGGAGAATTCGACGGCCGCCGAAAAAAACGGGTTCTGGTTAAAATCATCGGTGAATAGCCCCGTCCGATCCTCAAAAGGCCGACCTTGAAACCAACGGAATCCCACTCCAAACCGGTGCCTCGTTCAAGAAAGATCCTGGCCTGGACTATCCGATTCTCCGTGGTCGGCTTGCTGGTATCCTTCATCCTTTTGGGAATCTATGTTTTCTTTCTCGGGAACCTGGCCAAGGAGAAATTCGCCTCCCAAAAATGGGAGCTTCCGGCGCGCATTTACTGCCGCCCTCTCGAACTTTACCCGGGGCTGCATTTAAATGCCGCCGGGTTGATGAAAGAATTGGACCTGATGCAGTATCGGCAGGTCGATCGCATCGATTTCTCCGGAAGCTTCTCCCGGTCCGGGAACACATTCACCCTTTTCAGCCGCTCCTTTTCATTTGGAGACGACCCAACCCCGGCCCAGAAGGTCCGGTTGACGCTTCAAAACGGCAGGATCAACTCTCTGAGGGACATGGAAACCCATGAGCCGCTCAGCCTGGTCCGGCTCGATCCGGCCCACATCGGCAGTTTTTATCCCACCCACAATCAGGACCGCCTCTGGGTCAAGATCACCGAAGTCTCTCCCCTGCTGCCCCAAACCATTCTGGCGGTGGAGGATCAGCATTTTTATGATCATCTCGGGGTACGGCCCCTGGCCATCCTTCGGGCCTTGATCGTCAACATCAAGGAAGGGCGCACGGTCCAGGGCGGCAGCACCTTGACTCAGCAGCTGGTCAAGAACCTGTTTCTGACCCGGAGCCGAACCCTGAAACGCAAGTTCGATGAAGCCATCATGGCCTTGAGCCTGGAATGGAGTTATGAGAAAGAACAGATCCTCGAAGCCTACCTCAACGAGGTCTACATGGGCCAGGACGGCAAACGGGCCATCCACGGGTTCGGAATGGCCGCCCGCTTCTATTTCGGCCGTTCTCTGAACGATCTGCACCCTCAGGAAATCGCCCTGCTGGCGGGGCTGCTCAAAGGCCCTTCCTATTTTGATCCGCGGCGCCACCCCGAACGGGCCCTTCACCGGCGCAACACCATCCTGACGGTCATGGAACAGGAGAAGCTGATTCTTCCCGGAGAAGCCGAGGCGGCCAGAAAATCTCCCCTGAATGTGATTCCGGACCCTCCGTCGGGCGACACCCGCTTTCCGGCCTTTCTGGATCTGATCAAGCGGCGACTGCTGAAGGAGTATCCGGAAGAAGAGCTTCGTTCCGAAGGGTTGATGATCTTAACCACCTTCGACCCCCAGGTCCAGTTTGCCGCCGAAAGCGCCGTGACCGACGGGCTCGACGCCATCGAAAGGGGTCATGGATTCCCTTCCGGCGAATTGGAAGCCTCGGTGATCATCACCGCCACCGGATCCAACGAAGTGCTGGGCCTGGTGGGTGGACGCAAATTCGAGGAAGAAGGCTTCAACCGGGCCCTGGACGCCCGGCGCTCCATCGGCTCCCTGATCAAACCGGCCGTCTACCTGACCGCCCTTCGGTCTCCGACAACCTACACCCTGATTTCGCCCCTCAATGACGGCCCCATTCGGGTCAAAAACCGCCGGGATGATTACTGGGCGCCCCGAAACCACGACCTTCAGCACCACGGCATGGTGCCGCTGTACCGGGCCTTGGCCCATTCCTACAATGTCGCCACCGTGCGTCTCGGGCTCGAATTGGGGCTGGAAAATGTGTTCGACACGGTACAAGACCTGGGCGTACAAAAAGAGTTCGAACCGTTTCCCTCGGCTCTGTTGGGCACCATGTCGATGTCGGTGCTGGAAGTGGTTCAGATGTACCAGACCATCGCTTCCAGCGGATTTTATTCGCCGGCCCGGGCCATTCACGGTGTGTACAGGCCGGACGGCAGTGCGTTGCAGCGGTATCCGCTGACCGTACATCAGAACATCGATCCGGATGCCGTGTACCTTCTGACCAAGGCCCTTCAGGCTGTGGTGGTGGAGGGGACGGCCCTTTCATTGAAAAAGATCCTCCCTCTGAAATTGGGGGTTGCCGGAAAAACCGGCACCACGGACGATTTGAGAGACAGCTGGTTCGCCGGGTTTACCGGGAATCACCTGGCGGTGGTCTGGGTGGGAAGGGACGACAACCGGCCCACCGGCCTGACCGGCGCATCCGGAGCGCTTCAGGTCTGGGGAAACCTGTTCTCCAATATTTCCACGGCCCCCCTGAACCCGACCGAACCGGAAAACATCAACTGGGTGGTGGTCGATCCGGTCACCGGATACCAAGCGGATAGAAGCTGTTCCGGCACGATGGCGATTCCCTTTATTGAAGGGTCCGAACCCGAGAAGATGGTGGTCTGCGACCGCTACGGCAGACCGGACGGCGCCCCCATCCCTTCCCGAAACCAAAAGGGCTCAAAACCCACCTTTATGGACTGGGTAAAAGGAATTTTCCAATGAATCTGCTTCATTATTATTTGATCGGCCTTTGTGCGGCCGCCCTGGTGTTGCTGTCGGGATGCGCCACCGCCCCGCCTCCGACCCAGCCTCAAGGTCCTGCACCGATTTACGACGAAGAGGGACGCCCCCTCTGGGTGCCGCTGCCCGAGGGTAGAACGCCCTCGGGAAAAGATACCCCGCCCCGGGAGATTCCCCCGAAAGAAAGCGACAGGGAGCCGGAACGGGTCCCGGACCACCCCGCCCCTCCCCCCCGAATCGGC
>JBKHDE010000085.1:0-17065 GCA_046541495.1 Desulfococcaceae bacterium | reverse complement strand
CCTTGCAAGAAGGAAAATATGGAAAACATTCTCAAGCCCATCCTAGCCGATTTCAGGTGGACGACCGGACCCCCGCCCAGAGGTTGGCGGTGATCGTTAACAAAAAAACAATGGGGCTCGGACTCGGGCTCGTTCGCCCCGCCCCCCCGTCCGGATCAGGCCCTTCCGTTATTCGGCAGATGAATCTGCCAATACCCGCCCTTTTTGGGGCCGACGCGTCTGATCAGTCCCTTTGATTTGAGCTTTTCCATGTTATTCCGGATGTTTTTGGGGGTGATGCGGATTCTTTCAGCCAGCTCCTGCTGGGTGATGTATTTATTCTGTACGACATTCTGGAGAATATCCGCTTGGTTATCGGTCAACCCGTACTGATTTCTTAGGTCGTTTTCTATGTCGTTTCTTAGGTCGTTTTCTCTGCCGCCCTGCATATTGCGAATATCGGCACGGAAGAAATCCCCCATTTCGATGATATCCAAAGTTATATTGGGATAGCTGCGAATCCATTCCCGAATCCGGATGAAGCCTGTGCCGTATTTTTCGATTTCTCCGATCAGGTAAAACGCTTCCGCCAGCAGCTTGTTGCGGATGGATGAAACATAGTCATCTCGTTTCAAGTCTTCGATCGTCAGATTTCCGTAAATGCGCCCCGGATTTGTAAACAGAATGTGGTCGTCGAAAATCTTAATCACCACATCCGAGGTATTCTTGTAATCTCGATGCACCACGGCATTGAGCAGCAGTTCCCGAAGCGCCTCCAGCGGATACTGCCAGTGTTCCTTTCGTTGGAGGCTTCCGTCGAAAGCGTAAGACAGGTTGATGTGTTTTTTGATGAACGTCATGGCTTCATCTAAGGCTGTTATCAGGGGTGCTTTCAGGAGCAGGTCGTCGATAATGGTGTCCGTCGCTTTGAAGCGTCCGATATGGAGAGAATAGCCGTGATTTCCGAACATCAGCAGAGCCGCCAGGGTCGGCTTCCCCTGTTGAATCAGCTTCAGTTTTGTGAGGTTCGTCAGCAGATCATCCCCTAAATTGACCCGCCCCGTCGCGCCCGCGCGCTCTATGAAGGTTTCTATGAGGGACCAATCCAACGATTCGAGGCTTTCTTGCTGTGGAAATGCATCAAAGCTGATGTTGAGGCTTTGCTGCTGAAGATCGACGATCTCTTCCAGGGAAAGAAGGTGATTGCTGTTCTGAACTCGTTTGTAGTAGCGATTTTTAAACGCGACCGGCTTGACCGGATATTCGTGAATCGTGAACACCAGGACTGTTTTCCCTGAGAGTTCGAAATATCTCACATGAGGAATGATCTGAGGGTAGGTGGCGTTTTTGATTTCATTCAGATACCGCTGGCCTGATTCGGCACCGATATCCACCCCGCTCGGTTTTCCGGAATCATCCACGCCAACGATGACATTGCCGCCCGCGGTGTTCGCAAACGCTGAAAGAGAGATGATGACTTCTTTGCCGAAAGTAGTCTTGAATTCGACCGTTTCCGATTCTCCGGATGCCAATAGGTTTTTGATATTCATAGTTTTTTTCTCCTCTCGTACAGGATGATATCGGGGAGAATCGAAATTTTCAAGAGAATAAGATCTCGGCCGATCATTCGCATCACAGTTACTTCAAAAAAACGATCGCATCAAGAATTGACGGGCTCCCGTAAAAGGTGCATCATGGGCGGCATCAGGTCGAATGAATTCATCGAACTTCAAAAATAAGGAGGAATCCCCATGGCCCGAAAAAAACAGACGCGCGGCAGCTGCGCCTTCTGCAAGAATGATTACACCAAAGGCGGTATGAGAAAGCATCTCGCCGCCTGTTCTGACTATCAGGATGCCGTTGGGAAAGCGGAAGCATCCAAAAGAAAAGCCCAAAATCTCTATCATCTGGTGGTCGGTGATGCATTTCTGGCCGACTTCTGGCTTCACCTGGAGATGAACGGGTCCGCTACACTGGAAGATCTGGATCAATATCTGCGGGCGATCTGGCTGGAATGCTGCGGCCATCTGAGTGAATTTCAACCGGGAAAGCGCCGCTACCAGAAACCGGAACTGGACATGAACCTGAAGGCCGACGATGTCTTCCCGCAAACAAAAGAGCTGATCCACCTCTATGACTTCGGCACGACTTCGGAAACCCGGGTGGAAGCCGTCGGCGTTCGAAAGGGCAAACCACTCACCTCCCATCCCATCGCTCTGCTGGCCAGGAACCATCTGCCGGAGGTCTCCTGCAAGGAATGTGAAAAACCTGCCCGGTTTTTATGCATGGAGTGCGTCTACGAAGAAGATGAATCGGGTCTGCTGTGCGAAGCGCACGCCAAAACCCATCCCCATGACGATTATGGCGAGCCGACGCCGCTTTACAACTCCCCCCGGACCGGCATGTGCGGATACGAAGGCCCGGCGGAACCGCCGTATTGACGACGAAATTCCATTCTGAAATCTATATTCAGGCGCTTCCCAGAAACTACAATACCATCCGAACGCCGCCGGGGGATGAATCCCCCGGCTGAATCCGAAAAAGCCCGCTGAAGCGGTCTCGGATATGGGGGCATTCGAGAGAGGGGGAAGCGCCCTTCAGGGTGCTTTTCGGGATGAGCCGGGGGATTTATCCCCCCCCGGCGGCGGGTACGGTATTACTTTTTCGACAAACCACGTTTCACCTGATCCCGATTCTTCTTTGCTAATATACGGCATCCCATTCCCCGATTTACCGGATTTCCCCCCTTTTCAGCAATATTCCCCCCGCGTATGATCCGGATGACATGATCCGTATGAAAGGACGCACAACCCATGAAAGGGCAGGGCCATGAGAGGGCCTGATTTGCATACAATCCGGCGAAGGGTAAGCGGTCGGCTGCTGATTCTCCTGTGCTTGCCGATGCTCTTTGCATGCGGAAGGGGCGACGCCGAGACCGACCTCGTTTTCGGCGTGGGCGGGGCCCCCAGCGAATTGGCCGCCTGGGAAAAGGTGGTGCGAAAATTCGAGGCGGACAGCGGCATCTCGGTGCGCCTGCTTCGCCAGCCGGCCAATTCTCAGCAGCAGCTGCAGGGGCTGATGGTGGCGATGAAATCGAAACAGCAAAATCCGGATGTGTTTCTCATGGATGTGGCCTGGGTGGGTCTGTTTTCCGCAGCCGGATGGCTGGTTCCCCTGGACAACCTGGACCGGACCCCCTTTTTCGGGGAACTCCTCAACCGGACCGATGTCTATGACGGCCTGCTGATGGCGGCGCCGGTCTATCTGGACGGCGGTATCCTCTATTATCGAACCGACCTGCTCGAAAAAGCGGGAATGACCCGCCCGCCCGAGACCTGGCGGGAGCTGGCCGAATCCGCCAAAAAGGTTCAGGAACAGATGCGACCGGAGAACCCCGGTTTTTTCGGATTTGTCTGGCAAGGGGCCCAGTATGAGGGGCTGGTGGTCAATTTTCTGGAATTCGCCGGTGCATCGGGCGGGATCCAGCTTCAACATGAGACCGGGGGCGTGCGGGTGGCCTTGAAGGCCAATCTGAAGGCCCTGCGATTCATGCGCGATCTCATCTGGGACTATGAGATTTCGCCGCCGAGTGCTTACACCGAAATGCAGGAAGAGGAGGTCCGGACCTTTTTTCAGTCGGGAAACGCCATGTATGAACGCAACTGGCCCTATGCCTGGACCCTGCACCAGTCGGACGGGTCACCGGTGAAAGGGAAGGTCGGGATTGCACCGCTGCCGGCTCCCGAGGGAGAAAAAGGCGTGTCTACATTGGGCGGGTATCATATCGGGGTATCCAAGTATTCCGACCGGAAGGCGGATGCCAAAAAATTCGCTGCGTATGTCACCTCCAAGGAGGCCCAGCGGATGGTGGTGCTGGAACTGGGATGGAATCCCGGCCGGGGCGATCTCTACGAGGACGAAGCCCTTCTGGAGCGGTATCCCCATTTCGGGGAATTCAAGGATATTTTCCGGAAAGCCCGGCCGCGGCCGGTGATTCCCTACTATATTCAGGTGTCCAATATTTTGCAGACCTACATCAGCGGCGCCCTGGCCCGAAACCGATCGCCTGAATCAGCACTTGAACATGCTCAGATTGAAATCGACAGCCTGGAACAGCGATACGGTGGAAGTCCCAAGGGCGGCGGTGGGCAACTTGCAGAATTATTCCCATATCCTGTCATTACCCGGAGGGAGGCGGCTCCATGACTTCACTTGCCGGCCTGATCGATCGCCTCGAAGATGCGGCGGCCCATCGAACGCCCCTTGAAAAAGAGCATGTCCAGGCGGTCTTTTTCATGTTTCCGCTGATGTTTTTCATTGTGGTTTTCATCCTGATGCCGGTTTTGGGAACCCTGTACGATGCCTTCATGCGGGATGTCATTTTTCTGGAGAAAGAATTCATTTTTTTCACCAACTTCAAATACCTTTTTTCCGATCCCGGCTTCTGGAACGCGGTGCGATTTACCCTTTTGTTCGTTCTGATATCCGTGCCCCTGGAGCTGGCCATCGGATTGATGATCGCCCTGGTGATGAATGAAACGATTCCGATGCGGGGGCTGCTTCGGGCCTGCGTGTTGATCCCCTGGGCGATTCCGGCGGCGGTGTCGGGGCGGGTATTTGAATTGATCTACAATTATTCCTACGGCGCCGCCAACTGGCTGCTGAGGGTGCTGCACATCACCACCGAGCCGGTTAACTGGCTCGGCACCGAGATCGGGGCCTTTATCGCGGTGGTGGCGGCCGACGCCTGGAAAACCACCCCCTTTGCCGCTATCATCCTGCTGGCGGGGCTGGCGGCCATCAGTGAGGATTTATACAATCAGGCCCGCATCGACCGGGCCGGCTTCATGACCCGGTTTTTCAAAATCACCCTGCCGCTTCTGAAGCCGGTGCTGGTGGTCACCCTGCTGTTTCGGACCATTCAGGCTCTGCGGATCTTCGATGTCATCTATGTGCTGACCGGCGGCGGGCCGGGCGGGGCCACCGAAGCGGTGTCCAATTTCGCCTACAAATATTTCACCGCCGGCGATTTCGGGTACGGCTCGGCGGCCAGCGTTCTGTTATTCGTCATCGCCCTGCTGCTCTCGTTGTTTTATGTCAAGGCGTCCCGGTTCGGAGAAGGCGTAAACCATGCGTGAAGAAACCCTCAAAAAAATACTCCTGACCGGCGGCGCCCTGCTGACCATCCTCTTCGCCATGATTCCCTTCACCTACATGGTGGCCACCGGGCTTTCCACCGGCGCCGATTTTCTTCAGCAGGGGCAAGATTACGGCTTCACCCTGTCCAATTTCGCCACCATCCTCTTCGCGGAATCGAGCCATTTTGTCAGGTACATGATCAACTCCATCGTCATCTCCGCGATCGCCGCAGTCATTTCAGTCTTCTGCGCCGCCCTGGGCGCCTATGCCCTGACCCGGTTCCAGGTGCCGGGAGGGGCGGTCCTCATGCTGATTATTCTATCCATTTCCATGTTTCCGCCGGTGAGTCTGGTCAGCTATCTGTTCAAGTTCATGACCCGGCTGGGCTGGATCAATACCTACCAGGCCTTGATTCTGCCCTATGTGGCCTGGACCCTGCCGCTTTCGCTGTGGATTCTGGTCAGCTACTTCAAACAGGTGCCGCTGGAGCTGGACAAGGCGGGGCTGATCGACGGGGCTTCCCGGCTTCAGATTCTGATCAAGATCATCCTGCCGGTGGCGGCCCCCGGGGTGTTTTCGACGGCGCTGCTGGCCTTTATCTTCGCCTTCAACGAGTTTCTTTTCGCCCTGATGCTGACCACCGATTTCACCGCCCGGACCATCCCCGTGGGCATCGCCCTGTTTCAGGGAATCCACGGGCAGATCCCCTGGGGCGAGATCATGGCCGCGGCGACCGTGACCACCATTCCGGTGGTGGTGCTGACGCTGATTTTTCAACGCCGAATCATCTCCGGGCTGACCCGAGGAGCGGTAAAAGAATGAACATCATCCTGGAAAATCTGCGGAAACATTTCGAAGGAAAGGACGGCGGCGTCGACGCCATCAAGAACATCGACCTGGAGGTGGAAGACGGCGAATTCTTTATTCTGCTGGGACCCTCCGGGTGCGGAAAATCGACCCTGCTCAACCTGGTGGCGGGGCTGGAAAAACCCTCCGGCGGGCGCATCCGGTTCGGCGATGAAACGGTGGCGGCCCCCGAAGAGGGGATTTTTGTGCCGCCCCGGGAACGGAACGTGGCGATGGTGTTTCAGAACTACGCTCTCTATCCCCACATGAAGGTCTTCGACAATATCGCTTTTCCCCTGCGGGTGGCCAAAATGGACCGGGACCGGATCGAGGAATCGGTCCGCAACACGGCCGCCATGCTCGGGATCGAAAACCTGCTGAACCGAAAACCGGGAGAACTTTCCGGCGGCCAGCGGCAGCGGGTGGCCATCTCCCGGGCCCTGGTCCGGCGGCCCCGCATGTTTCTGCTGGATGAGCCCTTGTCCAACCTCGACGCACAGCTTCGCACCTCCACCCGGGCGGAGCTCAAGGAACTCCAGAATGAAATGTCCATCACCACTTTGTACGTCACCCACGACCAGACCGAGGCGATGACCCTGGGAGACCGGGTGGCCTTATTGCGCGACGGGGAACTGGTGCAGGTGGGGACGCCCGAAGCCCTCTATCACAGACCGGTGAGCCCCTTTGCGGCCACCTTTATCGGGTCTCCCCCGATGAATCTGCTGGAGGGTCGAAAACAGGGGGGCGGCACCATCGAGATGGAGGGAATGAAATTCGACCTGCCTGAAAAACAGACCAAGGCGGCCGCCGACATCGGCCGGGATGCGGTATTGGTGGGGATTCGGCCGGAAAAGATTCGAGTATCCCTGAATCCGCCGAAGGGGATGGACGAACCGGTCGAAGCGGCCGACCGGCGCCTGGTTCTGCGAGGGGCGCTGACCACGGCGGAACCCCTGGGGCGGGAAGTCCTGTACCATGTCGCCCTGGAAAGCGGGGAGGTGCTGGCGCTGGGGGAGGATATGGGCGCAAAGCGGGGGGATTCGATGTCGCTGTCTTTCAGCGCGGAAGACATTCACCTGTTCGACCCCGATTCGATGGATCGAAAGACCCGGGAACAGATGCAAAGCGGATTGTCCAAAGAAAACCGGAAAAAGATTCAACGGCAGAGTGAAACGGTCGCCTGAGGGAACGGACATCCGCCGGTGCGATATCCGAATGTAGACGGTGGTGAAAGGAGGAAGCAAGGTGAAGACCCTGGAAGAATTCATTCAACGGATGCGGGACACCCTTCCGGTACGGCGGCAAGCGGTGAGCGACATTCTGACGTCAGGCCGGTTTACCGGATCTGTGAATCCCCTGGGGAAGACCCTGTCGGAGATCGAAGACCTCCCCCGGGAAAACGGGCGCTACCGATTGGAGGTCTCCGGCCTGGGGGAACGGGCCCTGGATTTCAGCTACGAAACCACGGAACTGCACCGGGACATCCGGTTTCTGGCCGACGGTGAAGAGGCCCTGGCGGAGGAACTGGCCGCAGCCTCTTCCGGTTTTGCAGACCGGGTGCGGGAAGGGGTCGAATTCCTCTCCGGGAACCGTTTTCGAAACCTCTTCAGCGACCGGGACGGTACCGTCAACAACTACTGCGCGCGCTACAACACCTCGGTTCAGTCCGCCTACAATGCGGTCTTCATCACCCGTTACGTGAAAACACAGGTGAGGAATGCGGTAGTGCTCACCTCCGCGCCGCTGGCCGATGTCGGGATTGTCGATATGAGCGCCATGCCCGAGGGCGCGGTGATTCTCGGCGGTTCCAAGGGACGGGAGATGAAAGACACCCAAGGCGGTCGGCATCGGTATGAGATCCCCGAGGATCAGGCCGAAAAGCTGTCGGCACTGAATGACCGTCTGAAGGCGCTTCTGGAGCAGCCGGAGTACCGGAAATTTTCCCTCATCGGCTCCGGGCTTCAGTTCAAATTCGGACAGACCACTGTGGCCCGGCAGGACATCAACGGGTCGGTGGACCCGAAAGAATCCGAGAAGTTCCTGGACACCATTCGGGATCTGGTGGTAGACCTGGATCCGGAGTCCCGGGATTTTCGCATCGAGGACACCGGCAAAGACATCGAAATCATGCTCACCGTTAAAACCGAAGAAAAAGACGATCGCCGGGATTTCGACAAAGGCGACGGCATCCGGTTCATCGACCACACCCTGAATCTCGGCATGGCCGAAGGCCCCAATCTGATCTGTGGAGACACCGGCTCGGACGTGCCCATGGTGGCGGCGGCCCTGGATCGCTGCCCGGATACTCGGGCGATCTTCGTTACCGGGGACGAAGACCTGAAACAGCGGGTTCGGGCGGTCGGCGCCGCCTGTTTTTTTGTAGAAACCCCGGATATGTTGGTGATGATTCTGAATCGACTCGGACAGAGAGGTAACCCATGAGCGACTATGTATTCAAAGGCGGCGTCTTCGACCTGGACGGCGTCATTACCCAGACGGCCCAGACCCATTTCAACGCCTGGAAAAAGACCTTCGACGAATTTCTAAAAAAAAGGGAAGGGGACCATCGGGAGTTCACCCATGAAAAAGACTACCTGCCGTATGTGGACGGCATGCCCCGTTTCGACGGGGTGCGCTCCTTTCTGAAATCCCGCAACATCGATCTTCCCTGGGGAGATCCCGATGACGGGCCGGACAAAGAGACGATCTACGGCATCGGAAACCGGAAAAACGGACTGTTTCAGGAGCTGGTGGAGGAAGAAGGGGTAGAGATCTATGACACCTCGGTGGCCCTGATTCGGGAACTGAAGGAAGCGGGCAAGCATGTCGGGGTGGCCTCTTCCAGCCGGAATTGCCGTCTGATTCTGGAAAAAACCGGACTGATCGACCTCTTTGATGCCGTGGTGGGCGGGATCGTCTCCAAAGAACTGGATCTCAACGGAAAGCCCGCCCCCGATATCTTCATCACCGCCGCCGAAAAGATGGGACTCCTTCCCGAGGAATGCTTCATCGTGGAAGATGCGGTCTCCGGGGTCCAGGCCGGGCGAAAAGGGAATTTTTCTCTGGTGGTGGGGGTCAGCCGAGGGGAAGCCGACCCGGACCGGCTCTTCAACCAGGGCGCGGACCTGGTGAAGTCGGACCTGGGGGATCTGACCATCCAGGAAATCGAAGACTGGTTTGCGGAGGGCCTGGACAAGTCGATGTGGTGTCTGACCTACCGCGGGTATGATCCGGAATCCGAACGGCTTCGGGAGGCCCTGACCACGGTGGGCAACGGGTATTTCTGTACCCGCGGGGCGATTGTGGACGAAGGCATCAAAGGCAACACCCATTATCCCGGCACCTATCTGTCCGGACTCTATGACAAGCGGCCCACGGAAATCGACGGACACCAGATCTACAACAACGATCTGGTCAATTGCCCCAATTGGCTCTCCGTTCGGTTTCGAATCGACGACGGACCCTTTCGGGGGATCTCGGACATGGAGGTCCTCGACTACGTTCATGAACTCGATCTGAAGACCGGGGTGACCTCCCGCAGCTACCGCATTCGGGACCCGGAAGGGCGGATCACCCGAATCGAGACCGAACAGTTCGCCAGCATGGAGACTCCCCACCTGGGCCATCTCCGGTACCGGTTCACCCCCCTCAATTACAACGGCAACCTGATCCTGAGAAGCGCCCTGGACGGCACCGTCCTCAATTGGGGCGTTGAGCGGTATCGGGACCTCGAATCCCATCACCTTCAGCCGCTTATAAACGAACGCAAAAACGGCATCATCACATTGGGGGTGCGCACCATCGGCTCCGGGGTGGTGATCATCATGAACGCCCGCCATTATCTGTCCGGCGGCGGAAGGGATATAGAGGCGGACACCTTCGAACAGGAGGGCTATGTGGCCCGGGAATTCCGTCTGGGGTGCCGGAAAGACCGGACCGTGACCCTGGAAAAGGCGATGGCCGTCTATACCTCCCGAAACTGGGACCACGGGGACCCCGAGTCGAACTCCCTTTTCGACGCCATTGACGCCTATCCCTTTGACGAGGCCCTGGAGCGGCACCGGTCCGCCTGGGCCGATCTCTGGAAGCTGGCGGACATCTGCATTCAGGGAGACCGGTTCGCGCAGAAAGTGCTGCGGCTCCATGCCTATCATCTGCTGGTGACCGCCTCCCCCCACAACACTCAATATGACGTGGGCATTCCGGCCCGAGGCTGGCACGGCGAGGCCTATCGGGGCCATGTCTTCTGGGATGAAATCTTTTTTCTGCCGTTTTTCAACATCCGTTTTCCGGCGGTAAGCCGGGCTCACCAGATGTATCGATACCGGCGCCTGGACGAGGCCCGACTGAACGCCCGAAAAAGCGGCTATAGGGGGGCCATGTTTCCGTGGCAGACCGCCGACGACGGTACCGAAGAGACCCAACAGATCCATTACAATCCAAAATCCGGAGAATGGAATCCCGACCTGAGCCAGAACCAGCGGCACATTTCCATTTCCATCGCCTACAACATCTGGAGCTACTTCTATGTCACCGACGACAATGCCTTTCTGTATGCTTACGGCATGGAGATGCTCCTGGAAATCGCCCGGTTCTGGGCCAGCATCGCCGAGTATGACCCGGAGGCGGACCGGTACCATATCGAAGGCGTCATGGGCCCCGACGAATTCCATGAAAAATATCCGGGGGCGGAAAAGAGCGGTTTCAAAGACAATGGCTATACCAATATCATGACCGCCTGGCTGCTGCACAAGACCATCGAGACCTATGAGCATCTGCCCCCCGAGGTGAAAAACCGGGTCCGAAAGAAGATCGACTTTCAGGAGAGGGAACTGGAGATCTGGACTCGGATTGTGGAAAAGATGAATGTCGTCATCACCGAAGGCGGCCTGATCTCCCAGTTCGACGGGTTTCTGGACTTGAAGGAACTCGACCTGGAAGCGTATCGGGAAAAATACGACAATATCCACCGGATGGATCGTATCCTGAAGGCCGAAGGCGATTCCCCGGACCGGTACCAGGTCATCAAACAGGCCGATACTCTCATGACCTTCTACCTGCTGGCCCCGGGCCAGGTCGCCCGGATTCTCGAGCGGATGGGCTATTCTCCGGGGGACCCGTCGGCGCTCATGAAGAAAAACTACGACTACTATATCCATCGGACCAGCCACGGCTCCACCCTGAGTTTTGTGGTCCATGCGGCAATTCTCCAGTACCTGGAGGGACACCAGGATGATCAGATGTCCTGGTACCGGACCGCCCTGGAAAGCGATATTTTCGACATTCAGGGCGGAACCACCCCCGAGGGCATCCATACCGGGGTGATGGGCGGCACCCTCGACCTGGTGATCGAGGCCTTTGTGGGCATCGATTTTTACCGGGACCACATCGAGGTTCATCCCTGTCTGCCGGATGCCTGGCACCGGCTTCGGTTCCGAATGATTCATCGGAAAAACACCCTCATGATCGATCTGACCCAGAAACGGATGATCTTCACCCTGGAACGGCAGCGGGGTGAAAGAACCTTCATCCGGTACAACGGAGAGGATCATTACTTCAACGGCGAAAGGACGATCCGACTCAAACTGTGCCCGCCCCCGGCTGAGCTTGAACTGGAAGAGGAGAGGCCCTGTGAACGAAACAATTGATTCTCTGCTGAAAAAGGGGGGACTGCCGTCGAAGGCGGCCACACTCCCGAAACCATGTACCGGCTGTGGCTCCGTTTCCCGGACCGGCCTTAGTCCCGCCGAAACAGGGCTTCGATTGCGGCGCGGTCGTATTTGCCGGAGGAGGAGACCGGGATTCGAGCCGCGATCTTGATGCGGCGGGGGATGGCGTGGGGTTGGAGACCGGCTGAAATATACTCCTGAATTTCTGCCGCTGTGACTTCCCCCTGAACCACGGCGCAGATGTCGTTTTCCCGCCCGGTGGCGCCGGGAAGCGAGATCACCACCGCGTCTTCCACGCCCTCGATCTGTTTCACCAGGTCCCGAATCGCTTCCAGGTCCACCCGGTTGCCCCCCACCTTGACGATGCCGTCGGCCCGGCCGAGCAGGCTGAATCGATTTTTCCCTTGGGGCACTACCCGATCTCCGGTGATGAAAAATCCTTCCTCGTCGGTGTCGATATCGGGGGAGATGAATTCCGACCGGACACGGAGCCGCTCGTCCACGATCTTCCAGTCGATCGCTTCGAAAGGGGTGAGGGCGGTCTCCCCGGCGGCCCGGCGCCGATCGGCGATGCCCCCGGTTTCGGTGGATCCGTAAATTTCAATGAGATCGACGCCGGCGGCGCGGGTGAAGTAATCGGCGTCCGCAGTGTCGAGTTTGCCCGCTGACGAGACCGCATGGCGGAGCGATTTTCCCGGGATGTCGGTGCCGTTGAGGACCCGATAATGGACCGGAACACTGGCGAAAACGGTCGGAGATTGATGCGCCAGGCAGTTGCGGATCTCCTCCGGAAAGGTGGGTATGGCCTCGATCACCGAGGCCGAAGAAACCAGGGGGATCAGCACCGAATAGAGAAACCCGTAGATATGGTACGGCGGCACGGTGGCCAGGATGCGGTCTTCCGGGGTGATGCGGTATTTCTGCGAATGGAAGAAGGCTTCTGCAAACAGGTTTCGCGGGGTTTTGGACCACATGCGGGGTCTGCCGGTGGAACCGCCGGTAAAAAATTTCACTAAGGGTCCATCCAGTCCGACGGCGGGAATTCGTTCGGGAAGTTCTCCCTTGTACGGAACCGGTGAGAGGACTTTCCGTTCTTTCGGAAATCCGGTCACCCGATCGGCAACAACCGTCGACAGGTGAGCGGTTCGTCCGATCTCTTCGACGGCGGCGACGGTATCGGCGTAGGGAAGGATCACGGAGAATCCCTCGGTAAGGGCCGCCAGTAAAGCCGCCGCCACCAGGGCCTTGTTCTCCGTGCAGAGGCATAAGACGGCGTTCTGCTCATCTACTTCCCGGCGGATCGATTCGGCCAGGCCGTACAGTTCTCGATAGGTATATCGGGAGACTATGAAATCGCGGTCCGGGTGGGTGGGTCCGGCAACCAGCCGGGCGATCTTCTGTTTCAGGGAATCGAGTTCCGAACGGGTCGAATCCGCCATCGGTAGGGAGGGCATGGTGATCTTTCTTCTGAAGTTCGGGTTATTCCTTGGCCGGTTCAAAGCTGTTTTTGGCGGCGATGAAGGTGGGCAGGTGCTTGAGCCCGTACCAGATGCTGCGCCGGTGTTCCCAGATCCGGTTGCGGAACTTTCGCCGCCATTCGGGATCGGAGTAGAACCGTTTCACATGGGTGTTGTAAAGCTGGTCCAGGGTCTCCTTGGAATCGATCCCCTTGGGGACGAAGACGAAGTTGAGACAGTTCATCTTTCGCCAGTCGTAATCGAATTCCCCTTCCTCGAAGATGGTCTTCCAGACCGGGGCCCCGTAAAACGGGGTGAACTTGGACATGTTCATGTCGTCCAGTCCCAATGACATCACGAAATCGCTGGTTTTGCGGGCGGATTCCACCGTCTCCCCCGGAAGCCCCATCATGAACAGCCCCTTGGCCCGCAGCCCTTTGGCCTGAATCCGGCGGACCGTGTCCCGCACCTCATCGAGACCGACCCCCGACTTGTGGGTTTTCAGCAGGTCCGGGTCACCGGTTTCGATGCCCACCGAGAGCTGGAGAAATCCCGCATCCTTGAGCATCTCCAGCAGTTCGTCATCGGCATGGCCCACCCGGACCGCGCAGTTGAACTGCATCCCCAGGGGGCCGGCGGTCAGAAGGTCGCAGAGTCGGGTGATCCGGTCCCGGTTGGCGGTGAAGAGATCGTCGTAGATGTTGATGTGGCGGACCCCGAACCGGGTGCGCAGGTGCTTCATGTGCTCATAGATATATTCCGCCGAATTGTACCGGTAGCCCCGCTTGAATACCGATCGGTCGCAGTAGGAGCACTGATAGGGGCATCCCCGGCTGGTGGTCATGGTGGCGCCCGGTGCGAGGATATAGCTGAACAGGGGCAGGTTGTATCCCTTGGGAAATCCCTCCAGTTTATCGTAAGCCGGAAAGGGGAGGGTATCCAGGTCGGGAATATTGGTTCGGGGCGGGTTGGTGACCACCGCTCCGTTCTGTCGCCGAATCAGACCGGGTATGTTTTGGGGATCTTCTCCGGCGGCGAGTTCCGCCAGGGTGAGTTCGCCTTCCCCTTGAATGAGATAGTCGATTTTTTCAAAATCTTCGAGCAAAACGCCGCCCATGGCGGAAATATGGACCCCGCCGAAAACGGTTTGAATGGCGGGATCGGCGGTTTTGATGCCGGCGGCCAGATCGTATCCGTCCAGAAACCCGGAGGTGGTGGCGGAAAATCCCACCAGATCGGGCTTGTAATCGAGGACCTTTTTGATATTTGCTTTGCTTCCCGTTACCGCCCTGGGCCCCAGGCAGTCGTGAACAAACACCGCATGGCCTTTCCGGTCCAGGTAGGCCGCGATGGAGAGCAGTCCCAGCGGGGCCATTCGGTTGGCGGTGGCGGTGATGTCTTTCTTGCCCGGCATCCAGTTGGATCCGGCGGGGTGAACGAGAACGATGCGCATGAGCGGTTACCGGGATCGTCGGTCGGTCAGTTTCCGGGGGCAGGTGCAGGCGGCGGATGGGTCGGCTCTATAGACGGCCCCGCCGGTCAGCCGTTCCATGGCGATCCGGGTCAACCACCGCATCAAGACCCGGGTGTATTTGGCCCCGGCGAAATAGGCGCCCACGATGAAGGTCAGGTGCGATACCAGATACATGATCGGGCCGCCTGCGGCCACGATCATCGGTTGATGAAGATAGACGGAGAGCACCCCCAGCGCCGTAATCACCGGCCATCCGATGAGGTAGCTGAAAGCGATGACGGAGAGCCCGAAGATGATCCGGGGGGTGGGCTTTTCCTTGAAGGCGCTCAGGTCGGCGCGATCCGCTACGGCGCTGCGGACATATTCGGTGTCCGCCAGTTTTCTGATAAATATGTTCGGCATAGGGTTTCTTAATCCGGCGGTCGTTCTACTGAAACGACCGCCGGTTGAAATTGGGTTGTGTTTTTGGTGCGAACCCGCTAATTTCACCGGGGCGATTTTCCGAATGAAGCTATCGGGCATTGATCATAAAAAACTGAATAATATAATCAAGTGAACGGTAAAAGAAAGGATTTTTTCATTTTTTCAATCGACACTGGAACGGCCGGGTTTTATGTGGGATTTTTTTGATAAAATCTACTGTATTTCTCTCACGGAACGTCCGGACCGGCGCCGGGAGGCCCAGGCACAGTTTGCATCGGTGGGTCTTTCCGACCGGGTCGAATTCCATATTGTGGACAAGCATTCGACCGATCCGGAACAGGGTGTCTATGAATCCCACATCGACTGCATGAAAAAAGGATTGGCCGCCGGGGCCCGGCGCTTCCTGATTTTCGAGGACGATATCCTGTTCGACCGTTTCGATCCTGTGGTGCTCCAAAACGGCATCGCGTTCATGTCGACCGACACCGAATGGAATATGGTGCTTCTCGGATGTATGGTCAAGGGGAGCCGATCCACAAAATACCCGTCGGTGCGCAGGGTCCGATACCGCAGCCTTACCCATGCCTGCATTCTCAACCGTCCATTCGCCGAACGACTGGCCGAAAGGCCCTGGCACGGCGTGCCCTATGATGATTTTTTGCGGGACCTGAAAGACGATCGGACCTATGCGCTCTATCCCGCCTTTGCCTTTCAAAGCAATTCCCGATCCGACAATGAACGCTACCTTCCCCTGGACCGGGTGCGGCGGATATTCGGCGGGCTTCGCCGGCTTCAGAAGATGAACGAAGCCTTTCATCGCCATCGCCCGGTCATCATTGCGGCCCATATCGCGGCGGTCTTCGGAATACTGGCCTGGGTCCTGTCATGAAAACAGGTTCTATCCGCTACCGCCTGTTTGTTTTGACCGCGCTGGGCATCGCCGCCCTGGTCGGGGCGGGGTTTTGGATCGCCGAAATCGACACCGACGTCACCCGGTATCTTCCCCGCAAAGACCCGGTGATCTCCGATGCCGGCTATATTTTTCGACACCATCCGATTCAGGACCGGATGGTGATCGACCTTGGGCTTCAAACCGGTGATCCGAATCTGTTGGTCGCCTATGGAGAGAAGGTCGAGAACCGATTGATGGAAAGCGGGCTGTTTGAACAGGTCGGAATGGATGCGGTCGGGGAGTTGATTCCGGAACTGGTCGCCGGCATCGTCGACCGTCTGCCGGTGCTCTTTTCCGAGGTCCGGCTTCAGGAAGAGATCGCCCCCCGCCTGGAACCGGAGAACATTCGCCAGCGGCTGGCGGCGCTTCACCGATCCCTGTTGAGCATGGAGTCCATCGGCCAATCGGCTTTTATGGCCAAAGACCCCCTCGGCTTCAAAGACCCGGTCGTGGGCCGATTGTCGCATCTGGCCCCGACCCTGGATGTCCGCATCCACAAAGGCAAACTGTTGTCGCCGGATGGAAAACACCTGCTGGTGGTGGCCCATCCCGCCGAATCGGGCACCGACACCGCCTTTGCCCGAAACCTGAACCGGTTGCTGGAAGACCTGGCTGAAGAGCTGGCCCGGGAACCGGCGCCGGTTACCGTCACCCCCGTGGGCGCCTACCGGGCCGCCCTGGACAATGAAATGATCGCCAAGCGGGACGTCCGCCGGGCCATCTGGCTGGCCGCCTTGGGGATCGCCCTGCTGCTGGTCTTTTCCTTTCCCCGGCCGTGGATGGGACTGCTCGCCTTTTTGCCGGCCCTGGCCGGCACCGCCGCCGCTTTTTTCGTCTGTGCCCTGGTGTACCGGACCCTCTCCCTGATGGCCCTCGGCTTCGGCGGGGCCATCATCTCCATCACCGTGGACCACGGTATCGCCTATCTTCTTTTTCTGGATCGTCCCGTAGAGACCGAAGGCAGGGCGGCCTCCCGGGAGGTCTGGGCTGTGGGATTGTTCGCCGCCCTCACCACCATGGGGGCGTTCGGGGCGCTTTTTTTCAGCGACTTTCCGATCTTTCAGCAACTGGGCCTTTTCACGGCCCTGGGAATCGGATTCTCCTTTCTTTTTGTCCACACCGTCTT
>JBKHDE010000084.1:0-17411 GCA_046541495.1 Desulfococcaceae bacterium | reverse complement strand
CCCGAATCGGTTTTTTGGGGATTCTTTTTTCGGGCGCAGCCAAGAGGGTCACTTCCAGACCTGCATGCGGTCGGATTTCCACCGCAAGCCTTGAATGGTCTGAAGCCGCGCCTTGACCAGTTCTTTTCTGCCCTCGACCGTGCGGGTATAGACCAGGTCGGCTCGGCAGAGGTGCTTTTGCCACCGGTTCCGGAAAAACAGGGCGGAAGCCTTTTTACGGGCGATCAACCGGGGAACGGCAAAAAAGTCTTCGACGCGTTTTCCGACCCGTTTTCGATCCAGGCGGATCAGATACCGGGGGTTTTCCACCGGCTCGATCACCTCCTGAAGGGCATCCAGAAAAAGCGATTTTTCAAAGGTGGAGCCTCCTCGGAGACGGCAGGCGATGCCGCCGTCGGGTTCTTTGTGAACACAGACCTGTGTGGAACCAGCGGATTGGCGAATATGGTCGAGGTGAATCAGGGTTTCCAGCACCGCCTGTCCGATACGCCCCAGCCCGGCCGCATCCGCCCCGAACCGGAACCAGGTGCCTGCGGTACGGATGGTGGCGGGAAGCAGCCACAAGCAGAACCCGCCGAAGAGCACGGCGGCTGCACCCGAAAGAACCGGGTGTCCGAAACCGATCGTAAAGGCGGTGAGGGCTGAACCCAGGAGCAGCAAACCGGTCAGTTGCTTTACCAGCAAAACCGTGCTGTTTCGCACCAAGATTCGCCCCGGCGCCGCTGCGGCCGCAGCCGGCGCCTTCACCTCCTCGACCATTCTCGCTTCACCGGCGCACCCTTTCAACGCAGCCTCCCAGGCTGCCCGCAGCCCGTGCCGGTCGGTGGCCCGGCGAATCATTTCAGCATTCGATTCCGCAATCACCGCGTTCTTCAGCGGCGGTGAGGGTAAATCTAGGCGGTCGGCGCCATTTTCGATTCGGTCTCCACTGGAAGAGACCCCCACAAATGCCTTGAGCCGCCGGTTCAGGAGCGCCAGGTCGCCCTCGGTCTCGGCCATACCGGGCACGGTGCAGACCAGGTGCCATATATTGGCGGTCTTGTCCGGATTTCCGCTTTCGGTCCGAATGGCCCGGCCCCGCATCTGATTGGACAGCACCCAGGAACCGACCCAGGTCGCCAGTACCAGGGAATTGATAAAGGGCGCATCCCACCCTTCTCCAAGGAGCGATTTGGTGCCGACCAGAAGGTTCACTCCGCCCAGCCGAAAGAGTTCGGTCATCATCCGCACCATCCGATCCCCGGCGGCGCCGACCGGCCGAACGATCAAAAAACCCGGATCATGGCCGAGGGGGTCGAAGCGCAATCGATCGAGAGCCACCCCGGATTCCACCGCAATCATCTGAAGATCGGAGACCGCCGATTCGGGGATGACCGTCAGAGATCCGCAGAGAATCCCCGGGCGTATTTCCCAAAGGTGCTCCCGCCGAATCCGTTCGAATACCGGCACCACCCCGATGCGGTTGAGCGGCGCCATGTCGTCGATAAAGGTCGGCATATCGCCGGCATAAATAAAATCGGTCAACACCACCATCCGCATGGCGTGTTTGAGGGATTCGCTCTCCACCCGAACCACCTCCACAATGCTCTCCAGCTTGCTGAGGGAGGCCGTCAGGTTTTTTTTGATTTTTTGCGTACCTTGAAGCACCACCTTTCGCCGCTCCACCGCCCCGATGCGGCTCAATCGACGGCGGATTTCCTTCATCCGGGGCGCAACCGGCGCAAACGAATCCGGGTCTTTGAAAAGCGCGTAGGTCAACAGAAGCTCCATCCACTCCGGGGTCACGGGTGGGATCTGTGTTCGGTCCACCCCCAGCGTATCAAGGGCTTCGGAAGAGATCCATCGATCCACATGGTTGAGGAAAATCAGCATGCTCGAGAAACAGGCGGTGTCCGAGAAAATCGCCTCCAGGTGGTCCTCCGGAGAGATCATCCAGGGATGGGATTCCACCCCGTCGATAAAATCGAAATCGAGGGCGATCTCTTCCAAAAAGGTGTCCACCGCTTCGTGGAATTCCTGAATCGGCCGGCGTTCGAGTTCGGTGGGGGAGGAAAAGAAGACATAATCCTGATGGGGGCAGAGGTTCTGTTCCAGCAGCAGCTCCGGCACGGTGATTTCCGAATCCACCGGGCCGCAGAGCGATTTGTACCGCTCCCATTCGGCGAAGGAGACATCAAAAGGCGGGGTGGCGGTCAGGGCCACGACGGTGGGATGATCCAGAGCGCCGTGCAGGGCCGTAAGGCTTTTCCACCAGGCGTTTTTGAGATGATGGGCCTCGTCCACCACAATGGTTCGAACACCCGATATTCTAAAATGTGCGAAGCTGTCCGGTGCGGATGAACGGGACTTGGCCGGGGGGGAGGAATCCGCATCTTCGGGTTCCTCTTCATCGGCTTCTTCCGATTCGCCGTTGGATTCGGTCGGCTCCGGTTCCCCGGAATGGAGGCTGTACACTCCCTGATAGGTGCCGACGGTCATGAATCCGGGCCGCTTCAGATCGGTGGAAATCCAGTCCGGCCGGTGACCGGGTTCGGGCAGGAACAATTCCACGAATCGGTCGATCCATTGATCCCGAATGGCCAGGGTGGGCGCCAGAATCAGGGCGGGCCGATCGAGGCGGCGGACCACCTCCAGCCCCAGCACCGTTTTACCGGAACCGGGCGGCGCGATCACATGAAGCCGGTCATCTTCCAGGTGTTCTTCAAGCTCGGCCAGAACCCGCTGCTGATACGGCCGCCAGGGAAAACAGAAACGAATATCATCGGCAAAACGATTCATGGGAGTGGTCCGAAAGACGGTACGAAGGATTTCCACCGAAGATTTCGGCGGCCAGGCCGCGGCCCTTCTGATTATGTGGCCAGCTGCGCCGCCATTCGAATCGCCTCCACCATGCTCTGGGGATTGGCCCGGCCTTCCCCCGCTTTGTCGAAGGCGGTGCCGTGGTCGACCGAGGTGCGGATGATCGGCAATCCGAGGGTGACGTTGACTCCGGACATCCGACCCCAGGAATCGGTCTTTTCATCATAGTGGAATCCCACCAGTTTCATGGGGATGTGGCCCTGATCATGATACATCACCACCACCGCATCGAACAGGCCGCCCCTCATTTTGGAAAAGACGGTGTCGGCCGGGATCGGGCCTTCGGCCTGAATGTCTTGCGCCTGAGCCCGGGCTACAGCCGGTGCGATCTCTTCGTCGTCTTCATTGCCGAACAGCCCGCCTTCTCCGCAATGGGGGTTGAGCCCGGCTACGGCAATGCGGGGATTCTCGATACCGACCTGTTTGAGCGCATCCTGCGTCAACTCGATCACCCGCAGGACCCGCGGGGTTTTGACCCGCCGACAGGCTTCGGCCAGGGAGACGTGGGTGGAGACGTGCGCCACTCGGAAACCGTGGTCGGTCAGCATCATGGCGTAATCCTTGGTCCCGGTGAGGTCTCCATAGATTTCGGTGTGTCCGGCATAGTGGTACCCGCCGGCGTTGAGGGCGGCCTTATTGATCGGGCCGGTGACCGTTCCGTCGATGGTCTTGGCCATGGCCAGCTCGATGGCTTTGGCGATGTATCCGAAAGAGGCCCTGCCCTGCTCCGGCGTAACGGTTTTGTATTGAAGCCGGTCGATGGGCATATTCTTCAAGTCGAGCACGTCAATCGTGCCGGGACTGAAACCTCCGGCAGTGGGTGAATCGACAGCGCTGATGGCAAGGGTAAGCCCGGAAAACCGGACCGCATCCGCCATAATATCGGCATCGCCGATGACCAGCGGTCGACAGATGTCGTAAATCTCGGACAGATCCAGGGCTTTGGCCGCGATTTCCGGGCCGATGCCGCCCGGATCACCCATGGTGATGCCCAGCAAAGGACGTTTTTTTTCAGTCATTATGTTTCCTTTTTTGGAAGAAGGATCGGGTACAACCGGGTAAAGGCATCGGGACGACCGAATGCACCGGCTTTGGTGACGATGGTACGGCCGTCGAGCCGACCCCCGGCGGCGGCGCCCCAGACCAGACCGGGAAGAATTTCCCGCTGCAACTCGAAACCGAAGGCGCCTGAGGCCCTGAGCACGGCCCGAGCCGTATCGCCGCCGGTCAGCACCAGCCCGTCCGGAACCCGAACCGCCAGCAGCCGGCGGATCAGGTCGGACACTCCTTTCAGAATCGAGAGCGGCGGGTGGGTTTTTTTCGCAGGCGGAGAGGACAGACGCCAGACCAGCATCCCATCGGCCAGTTGTTCCCCTGCCCGGCGGGCGATCATCCGCCGCTGTTCCCATTGATCGGGGTCGGCCAAAACATCCGAAACCAGCGTGACGACATTCGGAGAATAGGTTTGAATCATTCCATCCAACTGGTCCCGGGTAATCTGTGAGGCCGATCCGGCCACAACGAGTATTCCCGGTCCGGCGGGACGGGTCAATTCGGGAGTGCGATCCTTCCCACCGGCTGTCAGGGCGGAGAACGCCTCGGCCAGACCGGCCGATCCGATCATCAAAGCCTTGGGAAACCGCGTTTGGACCAGATGGGCAATGGCGTCGAGGTGTTCGGGAGTTTGAACATCGAAAGCCACATGGCGGCAGCCGTCGGCAATCAACTGAAACACCCGTTTCGCCAAATGACCCGGACCCCGATGATAATCGTCGATGTCGACACTGCCGACCGGATACCGGCTCTGCCCGGCCATCAACACCGACAGCCGGGATTCGGTCACCGGCGTGACCGGGTCCCGGGCCATTTCGGTCTCCGCCACCGGCCTGCCGTGGATCTGATGAACATCATGAACCGTGGTGCGGCCCTGGCCCGGGAATCCGGGGACCAGAAAGCCGACCGGCAGATCGAGCTGATCCAGGATCGCATCCGCCTCCGCACCGATGTTGCCGCGAAGGCAGGAATCCACCTTTTTGTAGATGAAACGCGGTTTGAATGGGGCGAGTTTTTTTGCTGCGGTTCGGACCTTATCGGCTGCTTCGCTCGCAGGTAGCGCTCTGGAATCGGTATGCACCGACAGCCCCGCGGGGGGAATCCGGAATGCCGCCCGGTCCAGATCCGTCAGGGCCGCCAGATAGATCGGCGCGGCCGACCGTATAAACTGCACCCCGGTATCCCCGGCTCCGGTCAGGTCGTCCGCAATGACGGCCGCTTCAAGCATAGTCCGAGCCTCAGCCCGGCCCCATGGGCAGCAGATCGGGGGCGTGGGTCAGCACCGTCATTCGGGCATTCAGCCCCTGGCGTCGAAAGGCTTCCTCGATGGCCCACTCCAGGGTGGGTGCGTGGGTGTGTCCGAGACGGGCCTTGTCTTCGGCGGGAATCCCCGGGGAATAGAGGATTACCTCGGCCTTTTCCCGAACCATGGCCCAGGCCACCGCCAGAGCCGATGCCACCCCGTTTTGCAGATCGCCCCGACGGTAGGCGGCCTTGATCTCTTCGGACGGCCAGGCGGTGAAATCGAGCAGTTCGGTATGAATCGGGCTGACTCCCTCCGGGGCCGGGGTGGCGACGATAATGGTTCCACCCGGTTTGACCATGCGCTGGGCCGGATACTGGCTCTTGTGGGACTGCCAGAAATCGATGTCGCAGGGGCAGGAGTTGGCCAGAACGATATCCGGAACTTCGTGGAACCGGACCCCGTAGATCTCACGGGCCTTCCGAACCCCGGCCTTGAAAGCAGCGCGCATGTTTCCGTAATAGACCCCGACCGGTCGGCCGTCCATATCCAAAACCACATTGAAAATGGTTTTCATGCCCACCCGGTCGGCCATGTCGTCCATGTCTTCACGGACCGGATTTTCCTCCTGGCCCAGCAGGGAATCCCCGCCGCCCTCACAGGAGAGCATATGGGTTTCGGCCGTGGTTCGGGCGCCGCAGATGCCGGGTTGAATAATCTTCGAAGAACCGGAGAACCCGGGAATGTGGTGGGGTACAATGGCGCCGATGCCGATCACGACATCGGCTTCAACTGCAGCCCGGTTGACCTCCAGCGGGGTGCCCTTGCCGGATACCCCCAGGTCCGCCAATTGGTCCGGGTCCCGCCACTCATGGTTGAACACTCGAATGCGGTCGAAGACTGGGTTCCCCACTTTTTGTCGAAGCTCCGTCTCGGTCATATACCGATGGGTGCCCAGGGCCATGATGCAGGAGACCCGGGCGTCCGAAACCCCGGCCTTGTTGAGCCGCGACAGTAGCGCCGGAATGATTCGGTCGGCGGGTGTGGACCGGGTGATGTCGTCTGAGACCAGCAGCACCCGATCGCCGGGTTTGACCCGTGTCTCCAGAGGCGCCTGGTCGATGGGGTGATTCAAGGCATGCTCGATGGCGCCGTCCAGATCGGATAAGGGTTCCCCCTGGACCGGGCCGAGAATTTCGGCCAGATTTTTTTCCGGAACCTCGATTGTATAGGGGCGACCGTCGAATGGTATGCTGAAATATGCCATAATCCTCTTTTCTTTATGCAAACCTGTTGGGAATAAACATCACCAGACCGGGTACATAGGTGATCAGGAACAGCAATCCGATCATAATGATCAGAAAGGGCAGAATAAATCTGATGATTTCCGATAATTGAATATTCGCAATATTACAGGAAATAAACAAACAGATCCCCAGCGGCGGGGTCAGCATGCCGATGGCCAGGGCGGTGACCATGACCACTCCGAAGTGGACCGGGTCGATTCCGAACTTGACCGCCACGGGTAGAAACACCGGTGTCAGGATGATCAGGGACGCCGAGGTTTCCATAAAGGTGCCCACCACCAGCAGGCAGATCAGGATCAAGCCGTAGAGCACGGCCCGGGATTCGGTCAGGGTGACCAGATAGGCGGCCACATTCTGGGGGACCCGCTCGGCGGTGATGATCCAGCCGAAGATATTGGCCGTGGCGATCAGCAGCATCACCGTGGAGGTCGAAATGGCCGCCTTGGCGAAGATCCGGGGCAGGTCTTTGAGTTTGAGTTCCCGGTAGATGAAAAACCCGACGATCATGCCGTAAAGGGCGGCCACCACCGCGGCTTCCGTCGGCGTAAAAATACCGCCCAAAATACCGCCCAGGATAATGATCGGCATCAGCAAGGCCCAAAGGGCCCCGAAAAAGGTGCGGACGATTTCCTTGAACCCGAGAAACTCTTCTTTCTCATATCCGGCCCGTTTGGCCAGGAAATAAGACGACACCATCAGACCCCCGCCGATGATTGTCCCGGGAATAAACCCGCCCATGAACATCTTGCCGATGGAGACCCCGCCCACCACACCGAAAATAATCATGGGGATAGACGGCGGAATGATCACCCCGATGGATCCGCCCGCGGCCTGCACCGCCGCGGCAAACCCTTTTTTGTATCCCTTGCGGATCATGGCCGGGATGGATACCGCACCCACCGCCGCGGTATCCGCCGCAGCCGCGCCGGAAATCCCGGCAAAAAACATGGCCGCCACCACCGCCACCATGGCCAGACCGCCGTACACGAAACCGACCAGGGCATGGGCGAAGTCGAAAAGCCGGCGGGAGATGCCGCCCCACTCCATCAATTCACCGGCCAGCATGAAAAAGGGAATGGCCATCAGCGGAAAGGAGTCGGCGCCGGTGAACAGCCGCTGGGCCGCCAGGGTCATGGGCAGGTTGGAGCCGAACTGAAGGGTGGCCACAGACGCCACCCCGAGGGAAAAGGCGATGGGCATTCCCAGAATAAAACAGGCCACCAGCACCAAAAAAAGTATGGCGGTCAAACCACCACCTCCGGGTCCAGGGTTCGACCGGAAATCGTCGCCACAGTGATTCGAAGCGAATTGATCAGCATCAGAATACTGCCCACCGGTACGGCCAGGTAGGGGTAGAGCATGGAGATCTGCATGGACGGAGAGACCTGGAATTTGATTATCCCGAGGATCCGAATTCCCCAATAGGCGATCACCACCAGAAATACCTGAATGACCAGGTTCACCAGAACCACCACCACCCGGCAGGCTTTTTCCGAGAGCAGCAGCGGCGGCAGATCGATGCCCAGGTGCACCTGATACCGCACACCGGCGGCTGCGCCCACAAAAGAGATCCAGACGAAGAGATAACGGCCCGCCTCCTCAGACCAGGCCAGCGGGTCATTCATCATGAACCGGAACCAGACCTGGGCGGCGATGATGACGACCATTGCGAGCATGAGAACAGCCAAAAACCAGTTAACTGCGCGATCGAATATTCTGAAAAACATCAAATCCCCTTAAAACTGCTCACCATTCTATTCGGCCGAACTCGGGGCCTGCAAGGCTTTTCCGGGGTCAACAGTTCTGATATGATTGACCTTTTCAGTTCGGAGTTCCGCCTTCAGGCGGTTTAGGAAATTCCGGTGCCCGGCCGCCTGAAGGCGGAACTCCAAGCCTGAACTGCCAAAACATATCGGCCGAACCGATTTTGGAAATTCAGCCCGATTACTTGGTGGCGTTTCGGACCTGATCGATCAGCTTCTGACCTTCTTCGGCATTTCCACCACCGATGGCTTTGATGACCGATTCCTTTTCATATACCGGCGCCACCGCACTGATGAACGGTTCCTTGTCCGGAAAGGTCACCTCCATTCCTTCCTTTTTGAGTTCGGCCAGGAGATTTTCATCGGCTTCTTTGGATATTTTCCGCTCATATGTCTTGGCCTCGGCGGCTGCTTCGGTAATAATCTTCCGGTGTTCCGGGGACAATTGGTTCCAGATGATATTGCTGATGAGCAGCATGGCCGGGGAATAGAAATGACCGGTCATGGCGAGATAATCCTGCACCTCGAAGAATCGGGAGGAGTGAATGACCGCAAGGGGGTTTTCCTGGGCATCCACGGTGCCCTGTTCCAGGGCCGTGTACAATTCACCGAACGCCATGGGCAGAGGGCTTGCGCCCAATGCTTTCATGGTCAGGATAAAGACATCGTCTTCCATCACCCGGATTTTGAGCCCCTTCATGTCTTCCGGCTTTGCGATAGGGTTTCGGGAATTGGTGATGTTCCGAAACCCGTTTTCATACCAGCCCAGAGATCTGATTCCGACCCGAGGAAAAAGATCGGCGATGGACCGGCCGATGTCGCCGTCCAGAACCGCATAACACTGTTCCCGATCTTTAAAAAGAAAGGGCAGGTTGAAGAGTTTGACCTGAGGGACGAAATTGCCCAGGGGGCCGGTGGAAGTCAGCGTCATTTCCAGTGATCCGAGCTGCAGCCCTTCGACCATATCCCGCTCGGAGCCGAGTTGAGCCGCCGGAAACACCTGGACGTCGATAGCCCCGCCGGTCTTTTCTTCCACGATCTTTTCGAAGTGTTCCGCAGCCTGATTGTAGATGTGGTTGGGCTGGGTCGAGGTGCCGAGCTTGAGCACCATGTCGGCGGCCTGAACGGCGGACGAAAAGATAAAAACGGCAATCATCAGGAAAATCAACATCGGGATACAATTGCGGGATTTCGGCATACCTTTCCTCCTCTTTTTACGGGTTCAAATATTGTTTCTTTCGGCCATGATCACGGTTTCGGCCACCTTTCTGTGATTCAGGATCGGCCCGAAAAGATGATCAAAGCCTTTCTTTCCAATACTTGAATCGTCGATAGGTGTACACCTGAAAAAAACGCCGTATTTGAACGCTTTCTGCGGCTTATGAAAAAATATCGCTATCATCCGCCATTTACTCTGTCAAGCAGACCGAAAAGGAATCGATCACGATGTAGGTTTCAAGCCTGACGGTAAAGGAAATACAGGATTGTTTTCGGGATTCAGGGCGGGTTGACTCGAAAAAAAAATCGGAATAGAAAAATGCATGTCCCTCAAATACAAATTTTACAAGGCCCAAAAAATCATCTCGGATCTCGATCCGACCGGCCGGAGCTGCCTGGACCGAATCTGCCGCGATGTTCAAGCGGCCGAAACCGATCTGCAGAATGCGGCCCGGCCCCTGTTGGAAATCTGCAACAACCGGTGCGAGGGCTTGTGCTGCCGGAATATTGATCCGGATTCTCTGATTTCTTTGGGGGATATGGTCTATATTTTAGCGCTCGATGCGGAGGTGTCCGCGGAGGTTCAGGAAGCCCTGAAAAAGGAGAAGCCTTTTTTCACGAGGAATTGTATTTTCCTGAAAAAGGGCGTGGGCCCCTGTATTTTTCGGTGGAATGTCAGACCGGAGATATGCATCACCTCTTTCTGTTTTTCGGACACCCCCGTCCGAAAGGAGGCGGCACGGGTGAAAAGGCGGTTTTTCAGGCTTCGGTGGTATATCGCTTTCCGGAGATTAGGTCTTTTCAGGTATTTTTTATCACCTCACCGGAGAAACCGAAATCGCGAATGAATTTTATCCCGGAATATTTCTGTTTGTCTGGCAAGCCATTTTTCGCGTCGAAGGCCGGTACATGGCTTTGTCAGTATCTGTAATATTTCTCTATTTCTTTGTTCCACTCATCATTTCCAAATTTATCCCATTCTTCTTCTGAAAAATTGGGGGCGTTCTCTATTAGTTCATCATCTACATCGATAACCAGAACGCCTTCGTTTTCAGTGTCCAGGACTCGGCTCCAGGGGATTGGAATCAGACTTTTCCCGAGGCCCAATATGCCGCCGTGAAGAAGAATGGCGTAATCGATCGTTCCGTCTTTGTGCAGAATCATATCCCCCAAGGTTCCGTATTCGTCGCCGTCTTTATTCCGAATCTTTTCACCCATTAAATCGCTCACCCGCATTCGGATGGCATCCTCTGGTTTTTCAGCGTTCGAAACCGATTCTTCTTTGGCACTGCTTTTCCCGAATTCGATAAAAACGGGTCCTGAAAGAATCAAAATCGATACCCATCCGACGATTATCCAAAGGAATCTTTTCATACTTCCACCCGGCCTCTTTTCGGGTTCGGTTTGAATACGCCGTTATCTTCACCCGATTCTTCTATTTTTCAACTGTTTCGGTTTAAACAAAAAAAGGTCCCTTTCTTCCGAGAACTGATCATCAGAAGATAGGGACCTCATGGATGATCCTCTTTCATTTCAAAGTTGCTCATTGAACGAAAAGGCGATCCTCATTCGTTCGTCAGGTTCGAGAACTTTTGCTTGTGAAAGCCATGATCAAAGAAATGACAAAGAGTACGATGAAAAGAAAAAACAGAATCTCTGCGATTCCAGCTGCGGCGCCGGCGATTCCTGTAAAACCGAAAAGTGCCGCCACAAGCGCGACCACGAAAAAAATTACGGCCCATTTTAGCATGGTATTACCTTCCTTTCATTTTTTTGATTAAACATGCCTTCCGTTCAGAACAAACCGCTGAACAGCGAGGTCATGTCGTTTGTGATCTAAAACATGCACCTGATTTTTTGAAAATTAAATAAGGGATAAGGGGTAAATGGTCGTCAGAAACCGAGTAGGAGATGACTGAATGAAGGAAATCCTCCTTTACGCCTCCCTGGAATTCTCCTAAAACCGGCAGCTTCTTTTCGGAAACACCGTCCCTAAAGGAATTCGCAATCAGATATACCGAAATCACCCCATTTATTCCTTCCCGGTCTTTTGTTTTACTTCTGTGAAACTGAAATTAGAAAAACAAGGAGGTAAACGATGAGCATGACCGGATTGGATGTTTTTGATAAGACCGTAAACAAAAGTATGAACTGGCTGAAGGACCTGGAATTTGAACTTGCCTGCAAGGATCAGCCGAATAAAGCATATCGAGCGCTTCGAAACACCCTGCACCCGTTGAGGGACCGGATGCCGCCCGAAGAGGCGGCCCACCTCGGGGCCCAGCTGCCCATGCTGATAAGAGGGTTGTTTTACGAAGGCTGGAATCCCGCCCATAAACCTGAGAAGGTCGATAAGGAAGAATTCCTGTCTTATATTCAGAATCAATTCAGCGATGATCCGACGGTTCAGGCCGAAACGGTAGCCAGAGCGGTATTCAAACTGATCACCCATCGAATCGATTCGGGGGAAATCGAGGATGTTCGCCAGGTCCTTCCGCCGGAGCTGGCGGACCTGTGGCCCCATGATCCCGGCAGCTGATATTTAAGAATGCCTGTAGTGTAATGGCGGCCTCGCCATGGTGGACCATCACAGAAGGGAAGACAGTTATGACCCGGTTGGCAAAACAAAAAGAGAAGATGGTTGAAAATCATCTCAGACGAAGGGGCATTCGGGACAAAGCCGTTCTGGAAGCCATGGCGGAAGTACCGCGGGAGAAATTCATTCCCGAAGACATGGTCCACCTGGCCTATAACGATTCGCCCCTGCCCATCGGCGAGGGCCAGACCATTTCCCAACCCTATATCGTCGCTTTAATGATTCAGGCGATGGAACTCTCCGCCCAAGACCGGGTGCTCGATATCGGCACCGGCTCCGGATACGCTGCCGCCATCATCAGCCGCATCGTGGAGACGGTCTATTCGGTGGAGCGCTACCGGACGCTGGCCGAGACGGCGAAAGAACGGTTTCATCATCTGGGCTATGACAATATCCATGTGCTTTACGGCGACGGCACACAGGGATGGCCCGAGCATGCCCCCTACGACGCCGCGGTGGTGGCGGCCGGAAGCCCGGATATCCCCCAACCTTTGGTGGATCAGCTGGTCATCGGCGGCCGGTTGGTGATTCCGGTCGGGTCGACCCAGCAGTTTCAGGAATTGCTGCGGGTGAGACGGACCGGGGAATCCGAGATCAAAGAAGAACGCTTGACCTCGGTTCGGTTCGTACCGCTGGTGGGGGAAGCCGGCTGGAAAGAAGCATAATTCGGATCAGTTCTTGACGGAAGAGGGCATTCCGTTTACATGATGAATGGTTCGATCCGGAATGATCGCTTGAATCAACACCCCCATTCAAAGAGGACCGCACACCGATGAAATGCCCCAAATGTAAAGATTCCCTTCTGATCCGTCCCCTTCCGACCAAAGAGAGCCGGGCCCGGCAACCCTATTCATGCACCGACTGTGGGGGTATGTGGGTCACCCGGGAAGAAATGGATTCTCAAGACGGCGTATTCACAGAAAATCCGTCCATAGAACCGGATGCCGACCTGCCCTTCGATCCGGATAAGCACACCGGCCTCTGCCCGCTGGGTCATGGGCTGCTCATCCGCGCCCGGGTGGATCTCGACCCGCCGTTTTATTTGGAGCGGTGCCCGGCCTGCGGCGGTATCTGGTTCGATAAAGGAGAATGGAGCCGAATCGCCGAAAACCATCTAATCGACAACCTGTCCGATTTCTGGACCTCTTCCTGGCAGCGCAAACACCGGCAGGAAAGAAACCGGCAGACCTACCTGGAGATGAACAAATCCATTCTGGGTCCCGAACTGTATGAGGAAATTCTTCGCCTGGCCGGTACCCTCAGAGATCATCCGGAAAAACTCAGGGCTATGGCGCTGCTGCGGCAGGAAATTCTCGAATCCGAAAAAACCGCCGAATAAAGCCCACTTTTCAAACACCCGTTGCCCACCTTGAAAACCCGGAGAACCCTTCTTACCTTCTGGTTTCGGAAAGATCACTGTATCCGATCGGATTCCGAACAGGAGATGACAGCTCTGTACGAATGTAAAAAAACCGCAGCTTCAAAGGAGGTAGACATGAGCATATTGGTAGGAAAAAAGGCGCCGGATTTTACCGCTCCGGCGGTGATGCCCAATGGAACGATCGAGGATAATTTTAAACTGGCCGGTCTCAAAGGAAAATACGTGGTGCTCTTCTTCTGGCCGCTGGATTTCACTTTTGTATGCCCTACCGAAATCATCGCACACGACAAACGGATTGATCAATTCAGCGAACGACAGGTCGAAGTGGTGGGGGTCTCCATCGATTCCCAGTTCACCCATTTCGCCTGGCGAAACACCCCCATCAGTGAAGGCGGCATCGGCCCGGTTCAGTTCCCCATGGTCGCCGACGTCAAGCATGAGATCACCCGCGCCTACGGGATTGAACACCCCGAAGCCGGGGTGGCCCTTCGGGCCTCCTTTTTGCTCGACCGGGAAGGGATCGTTCAGCACCAGGTGGTCAACAACCTGCCCCTGGGTCGAAATGTGGACGAGATGATACGAATGGTGGACGCGCTTCAGTATTTTGAAGAAAACGGCGAGGTCTGTCCGGCCGGATGGCAAAAAGGGGAAACGGGCATGAAGCCCACCTCCGAAGGGGTGTCCCGGTATCTGTCCGCCGAATCCGAAAAACTGTAAGTCATCTTCATAGAAAACCCGAGCCCCGTCTGCTGAGGCGGGGCCTTTTTAAACAAAGGCGGAATTCATGGCGGACCCGATCAGACCATCGAGAGCTGAAAAACCGGACCTGGACTGGAGCCAGGTGCGGGAAACGGTGATGATGCTGCATGTGGCGGCTTCCAATATCGAGAGAACCATGAAGGATGGAGACGAATCGGTTACCGTGCTGGCAGACCTCTTCACCTCCATGATGGGCAATGTCCAGGCCATCGCCAAGGCTGCGGAGAACCTGGACGACAGCCCGGAAAAGACGACGATCACTCAGAATCATGCTACTGTCTCGGAGAAAATGAATGCGGCGATCGTGGCTTTTCAGTTCTATGACCTCTTGACCCAGCGGTTGACCCATGTCTGCAACAGTTTGGCCTCCTTGGCCGAACTGATCATCGATCCCCGGCGCCTGTACAATCCCTACGAATGGTTCGGTCTACAGGAAAAGATCAAGTCCAAGTATACCGTTCCGGCCGATCGCGCCATGTTTGACGCCATTTTAAACGGGGCCACGGTCGAAGAAGCCCTGGAAATATCCGAGCATCATCCGGAAGCGGATGACGAAGAAGAGAATGTCGAACTGTTTTAACCCACATCCAAAAGGAGGCATCATGGCCAAACCGGAAGAAGTGTATCAATGTCAGACCGTCAATTGCGGCTGTATCTATGATCCCGACCGCGGGGACAAAAGAAGAAAAGTGCCCCCGGAAACCTGTTTTGAGGAACTTCCCGAGGGGTGGTCCTGTCCGGTCTGCGGCGGGACCCGAAAGAATTTCAAGCCCCTGCACGGGCCGGGGTCGGTTAAAGAGGAACACGAAAAAAAATAAAGGAGAACATCGGAAATGGGAAAACATACGGTGACCCTCTTCAAGCCCTACCCGTTTCAGGAAGGGCAGAAGATTCATATCGAATCGGGACCACGGCAGGGGGATTGGGAGGTGATCGGACTCACCGACAAAAAAGTCAAGCTGAAATGCCCGGTGAGCCACCGGGAGCTGGAATGGAATCGGTTCTGTTATTTCGCCGAGGAGCAGGAAGGGGTCGACTGGCCCCGGAAAGACTGAAAGTGCCTGCGCCGGGCAGGCTTCCGACGCAACCTGCTCATTCGATCGCGCCTTGTTTTCGAATGGGAATCACGTCCAGGGCCTCTTCGATGTGACGGCAATAAAGATCGATGATGCCGCTGTAGAATCCGAGCCCCTGAGAATCCAGCGAGACGGCGATCCCCTCCTCCTCAAAAGCGAACTGCCATGAACCGCTCCCGCCGGAGAGGTCTTCTTCAAAATGCATTCCCGCCACCAGCATGAAGGGAATGATCCGCACCCGCCGGTAACCCGCTTCCCGTACCTCCCGGACCACCGACCGCATGGAAGGATATCCGTCCTCGACCACGCCCACGAAAATTCCGGAATCGATCTTCTCGCGAAAAATATGGTTGAGGGCGACATAGCTGCACCAGCTCGGGTGATCGGTGCCGTGACCCACCAGGACCACCGCTTCGTCCTCCGGGTCCCGAAAGGTTTCGCTCATCACCCGGACCGCTTCCTTGTAATCCTTGGGCTCACTCAACAGCGGCAGCCCCATGGAGGTGCGGATGCCGCAGTCGGCCACCTCATCCACCAGCCGGTAGAATTCATGTCCCCACATGAGATGGAGGGACTGAATCACGGCCCATTCATGGCCCATTTTTTTCAGCTTGGCCAGGATCTGATGGGGATGCTGCATATTGGTGTTGTGGCGCTGCTTGGACTGATCCTTGACGATCCGCGAGGAAAAGGCCCAATACAGATCGTGGCCGGGGAACCGATCCTTGCAGACCTTGTCGATGAAGGAATAGGTGTTCATGGCCCGGGTAGTGGTGCCGAAAGCGGCCATGACGATGGGTATGGAATGGGAAATCATGGTCGATCTTTAAGCCCGGCGATGTCCTCGGCGTAGGTCTCGAAGAGATCATCGAAGACCACCGGAATTTTTTCATGAACTTCATCCAGGAACGGCAGGATGAGTTCTCGAATCTGCGGATGGGCCCGGCCGGAACATCTCAGCCCGATCACATGCCGCCACTCCCGCAGATTGGCGGTCATGATGATTTCGGTCTTGAGGCTGTTGGGCAGCACGCTGCGGGCCTCCTCGGGCTTTGCGCCGTCCGCCAGCAGTTTCATGTACATCTTTTCGGCGGTTTCCATGGCCGATTTCCAGTCCTGAAAGGCTTGGGAACCTTCGGGCCAGAACAGCGGCCGAATCACAGTGATTTCATTGCCGAAGCGGTTTTTGGAATAGTTGGCGTAGCGGGTCGATTCCTGGCTGTAGGCCGCCAGTCGATGGCGCACCAGTTCATGGGTCACCCCCCGGTCGCAGATGAACCGCACGGTGATGTTCATGTGCTCGATCACGCTGTGGTGGCCCGAGCGAATGATCCTGCCGATGAAATTCCGGGCCGAATCCTCGGTGATCAGATGCTCGCTTTTGTAACAGGTGCGACCGGCCAGTTCGATATTCTTGAGGACGGTCTCCCCTTCCGGCATGAAAAGGATTTCATGGGAGGGCGGTATGATTTTCATGGTCCGTATCCTTGTTCCGTCAATCCAGGCAGGTGACGTTGATATCTTCGATCACCCATTTGGGGCGGACTTTCTTGATCTCCTTTTTGCATTTGACGTCCTCCCGTATGGTCCGGGAGCCGGAGCCGCCCACATCTTCCACAATGGTCGTGACGGTCTGAGTATGGCCGACCTGGTTGACCATTCTGAATTTCATCCGAAGCCGGTCGCAATCCGGACCGAAGGTGATCCGCCCCCGCAGGCAGATATCGTCGCCCTGCTGATGCCCGGAGGCATCCACTTTGTATCCGTCCACCTCGAAGATGCCCCGGGAGATCTTTTTGGCTTTGGCATGGCATAAAAGGGGCAGGCCCATCATCAAACAGACCGCCAGCCCGAGCATCACCGTCTTCCGTGCAGAGTTCCACCTCATAATTTAATCCTCGATCGACCCGGTTCCTTTGAAAAGCGATATCGAAGCGATTCCCAAATAATAGATCCCGCAGAGTCGCGGGATGGATGGCTTGGTTTAAACAAATCCATTGGAAAAAATCAAACCTTTTGTCGCAATAAATTCCGTCAGGCCGACCCGAAGATGCTTCGGAAGGCCTTAATTATCATTTTCGGCCAATTCTGAATGGCAGGAAGGCCACCCCGGGATATTTTCCCGGGCCGGGAAGCTGTTTGAGCGACAGCGAGTT
>JBKHDE010000083.1:0-17482 GCA_046541495.1 Desulfococcaceae bacterium | reverse complement strand
CTACAGCCTTTCGGGAACAATCAATAGTGGTGAAAAGAAAACATATCGGTCACCTGCCCCCTGAATATAATTTTTCACTTAATCCATATCCGCAGTTCAGATTTTCAAAGTGTCCGGATTGCCAAAATAAAACAGGGCAACGCAAACTGCCCTTAAGTATCCATATCGATCCGGGGCATCTGGTCGCACTCAATTACCCGAACCGTTACTGTACTCATTGTAACATGTTAATCGGGCACAAACATGAAATCGAGCATCATTTGACCCAGAAATTTTTAGAAATAGATCCTAATACTATTGGAAATAACTACCTTGTGTTCGGTACAGTTGAGAAAAAAGCATGGCGTGAAAATCTCAAACAGCAAATCCGGTTTGATGTCCTGTTGCACCATACTCACGATTTTTTGAGTTATCAGGTGATTCGAATGAGCATGGGCGGCTGGTTTGCTGAAGGCCAGGTACCGCCGATTATGGAGCCGCCCCCATCTACCGAGTGGTTGAAATCATAAAACGAAAGTGGCCACTTGAGAACACGCTGATGAATCCCGGGCGTTTCTCATTGAAAAGTTCTGAACCGTGTCCAAACCCTTATTCCTCAAGCCCGAAATTCGGGATCATTCATTGCTTTCAGCCATAGACCTGCGAAAAACCTACCGCGAATCCGACCACCCGGCCCTGGACGGCGTGGATCTTTCGGTCCGGGAAGGGGAGATCCTCGGGCTGTTGGGCCCCAACGGCGCCGGAAAGACCACCGCTATTTCGGTGATGAGCGGTTTGCTGCGGCCGGATGCGGGCGAGGTCCTCATTCAGGGGGTGGATCTGTTCAGGCAGTCTCATCGGGCCAAAAAGAAATTCGGGCTGGTGCCCCAGGAAATCGCCCTGTATCCCAATCTCACCGCCCGGGAAAACCTCAAGTATTTCGGCAGACTCTGCGGCCTGGGCGGAGATATGCTTCAGACGCGGATTGAAGAATGTCTGGAAATGACGGGGCTGGAAAGCCGGGCCGACCGGCGGATCGGGACGTTTTCCGGCGGGATGAAGCGCCGGGCCAATCTGGCCGCCGGGATTCTTCATTCGCCTCGGCTGCTGTTTCTGGATGAACCCACGGTGGGCATCGACGCTCAATCCCGCAACATGATTCTTGAAAAGTTGTCTCTGCTGCGGGATCAAGGCATGGGGATGCTCTACACCACCCACTACATGGAGGAGGCGGAATTCCTCTGCTCTCGGGTGGCGATTATCGACGAGGGGCGGATCATGGATCAAGGCCCCCCTCGGGAGCTGCTGGACCGCCATTCGGAATGCCGGAACCTGGGGGAGCTGTTTCTCCATCTCACCGGCAAACGGTTGAGGGACTGAAATAGTGGTCAAGCTGTGGGCCACGGTGGCCAAGGAACTCCTGCTTCTGTTTCGGGACCGGGCCGGTCTCCTGGTCCTGTTTCTGATGCCCGCCGCCCTGGTGGTGGTGATTTCGCTGGTTCAGGAAAATGTCATGAACGCCACCGGAGAGACCGGCATTCGGGTGCTCTTCATCGATCGGGACGGAGAAAAAGTGGCCCAAGTCATTCAGGAGCAGATGGGCCGCTCGGATGCCCTCCAATTCGTCACCGCCCCGGAAACCCTGACGGAGAAGGCCGCCCGGGAAGCCCTGACCGACGGGGATTACCAGTTCTGCATTATTCTCCCCCAGGGGCTGACGGAAGCCCTTCGGGAGCGGGTCACCCGTCAAATTCAAGCGGCCTTCGGCCGGAAAGAAACCGAGGGCACCGGCGAAGAAACCGCGGATCCGCCGACCTTGACCGTCTATTTCGATCCCCTGGTTCAGGGCGCTTTTCGCGGTGCCGTCGTCAATGCGCTTCAGGGGATCGTGCTGGCCCTGGAAATGGAAATGAAGGCCCGGGCCTTCTCCGAGGCGGTGCCCCGGCAGGCGGACCAGATTCTGGCCGCATTGATGGGGCCGACCTATCCCCAAGGGGCTTTTCCCAGAATCGATCCCGGATGGGGCCGGGAGCGGCTCCTGGAGATCGAATCCCTTCAGGCCTCCCGCGGCGGGTTCGAGAAATTGCCGAGTTCGGTGCAGCAGAATGTCCCGGCCTGGGCCCTTTTCGGCATCTTTTTCATCGTGGTGCCCATGGGCGGGTCGCTCATTCGGGAACGCCAGGAGGGGACCCTTACCCGGTTGATGACGCTGCCGGTCTCTTACGGGGTGCTGCTTCTGGGAAAGGTGCTCGCCTATGTGCTGGTCTGTCTGTGCCAGTTCTGGATCATCGTCCTGATGGGTTTTTATGTTTTGCCGCTTCTCGGGACTCCGGTGTTGGAGATGGGATCGGCCTACGGGGCCATTTTTCTGGTGGTGGTGAGCGCGGCCCTGGCCGCCGCCGGGTATGGCATTTTGCTGGGCGCTTTTGCCAGGACCTATGAGCAGGCCTCCATGTTCGGCCCGGTATCGGTGGTGATCGCGGCCGCCGTCGGCGGGATCATGGTGCCGGTCTATGCCATGCCCGAAATGATGCGGGAGATCAGCCGGTTTTCGCCTCTGGCCTGGGGATTGAACGGATTGACCGACCTCTTTGTTCGGCAAGGGGACATTCGAAGCGTCTGGCCGGAGGTCCTTCTACTGCTGGCCTTTGCCGCCGCGACCATGATCACCGGCTGGTGGCGTTTTGTCTACCGTGAACGGACCGATCTGTGACCCTATCCAATCAAAATGATAATGGACCGGTGAACGGCAGGCATGGGCGATTCGCGGTGGTGATTCCGGTCTACAACCATGAACAGCGGATCGGCGGGGTGGCGGCCGAAGCCCTGAAACTGGGGTATCCGGTATGGGTGGTGGATGACGGATCCACGGATGCTTCTTTATATCGGGTTCGGGATATACCGGGGGTGCGGGTGGTGCGGCATCGATACAACCGGGGCAAGGGGGCGGCTTTATTGGCCGGCTTTCGAGCGGCGGCCGAAACCGCCGACTGGGCCGTTACACTGGATGCCGACGGCCAGCATGCGCCGGCCGATGCGATGCGCATGATCCGGTCCATACCGGCCGGGGAGCGGCCGATTGTGGTCGGGGCCCGGCAAGGGATGACCGGAAAGGATGTCCCCCGGACCAGCCGGTTCGGCCGGGGCTTTTCGAATTTCTGGGTCTGGATCTCGGGCGGTCCGCGGCTCACCGATTCCCAGAGCGGGTTCAGGATTTATCCGCTTCCGGAAACCCTGGCCTTGAAGGTGGGGGCCCGCCGGTTCCAGTTCGAGGTGGAGGTCCTGGTCAAGGCCCGCTGGAAAGGCATTCCGGTGCGGGAAGCACCGGTCAGTGTGAATTACCGCCCGGGCGCGCCTCGGGTATCCCATTTTAGGCCCTTTATTGATTTCGTCCGGAATTCCAACACCTTTACCCGCCTCATTTTCCAGCGAATCTTCCTGCCCGCCCGTTTTCGGCGATGGTGGTGACCGGCAGGAGAGTGAATCCATGAGCGCGCTTTTTTATCGATTCAGTACCGCCGTCTCCAGATGGACCGGTGCCTGGTTCTTCCGCTTTTCGGCCTGGTTCGTGGCCACCGGCTATTTTCTTTTTTTCCCGTTCCGAGTGGCGGAGAGCGTCCGGTTTTACCGGGCCCTGTATCCGGAGAGAGGCTGGCTGTATGCCCT
The DNA here is from genome assembly GCA_046541495.1 of Desulfococcaceae bacterium. Lineage (GTDB taxonomy): Bacteria > Desulfobacterota > Desulfobacteria > Desulfobacterales > Desulfococcaceae > JAABSQ01. The sequence goes on along the minus strand of JBKHDE010000083.1, from coordinate 13,837 downwards.
CGGGTGCGCCTGGCGGCAGTACCACAATTTCACCGGGGTTTTTCTGGATCGGTTTCTGCTTCAGGATACCGAGGATATCGGCAGTATCTCTTACAGCTCCCACGGCAGGTGGAATCTGGATAACGCCATCGACCGCAAGACCGGCGGCGTGGTTCTGATGTCCCATGTCGGAAACTGGGAAATGGCCGCCCACATACTCAAAAAGAAAAGACCGGACATGCCGCTGCTCCTCTATATGGGGATTAAGCACAAGGAGCGGATTGAGCGGATGCAGAAGGAGAGCCTGGCCCGGAGCGGGATTCGAATCATCGCCGTGGGTGAAGAAGCCTCTCCTTTCGACATCATCGAGGGAATCCAATGGCTGAGATCCGGCGGTCTGGTGTCGATTACCGGGGACGTGGTCTGGCACGAAGGACAGCGCACCGTCCCGGCGGAGTTTCTGGGTCATCAGATTCGCCTTCCGGAAACCCCGCATCTCCTGGCCCTGATGTCCGGTGCGCCGTTGTTTCTTCTGTTCACCTTGCGCAATCAGAAAGGGCAATATGCCTGTTCCATTTCCGACCCCATCTATGTTCGAGCCGAAAACCGGTCCGAACGGGCCGCGGCCATTCAGGAATCGGTTCAGAAATACGCCTCGATTCTGGAAGAAAAGGTGCGGGAGCATCCGCTGGAGTGGTATCATTTTCGGCGGTTTTTGGGGGAAAAGGTTTCACCTTGACTTTTCACCCAACTTTTATTTTAATTCCATATTTTGACCCCCGTACCCGGGTGCATTCCGCATCGATATCGACCCCCGACTCGGGTGGATACAACCCGGAGACCGACCGTGCTTGACGCAAAGAAAGACACCGACCGAATGGATTTAACCAGGGAACAACTGACGAATGAGCTGATTCGGGTTTTCGAGGAAAATTTCGAGATCGAAAACCCGGGATTGGATGATGATCTGCGGGAAGAATATGAATTCGACAGCATCGACGCCATTGAACTGCTGGTGGAGATCGAACAGATTCTGGGGGTGGCCCTGACCCAGGAGGAAAAAAAGGCGGCGATGCATGTCCGGACCATCAACCAGATCTGCGATTATGTCGAATCCCTGGCCCGGGCCCGGGCCTGACGCCACCCGGTCCATGCCCGTCCCATGCCGCCCAAAGTTGTTCCCAGGTTGCTCCATAGTGACGCCAATGACCCGTTTCGTATGACCCGTTTCGAGGATCGGAAATCCAATGGATAGAAGAGTCGTGATCACCGCCGGTTCCGCCATAACCCCCATCGGCCACGGCAAGCCGGATATCATCGACAGCCTGACCCGGGGCGTTTCCGGGGTCAAACCCCTGCGCCGGGATGATCTGCTCTCCGAGTACATCCATTCCGGGGTGTTCGGAACGGTCGATTATCCGGTGGAATACGATTTCAAGCGCAACTTTCGCAAGACCATGGGACCGGTGGCCTATTATGCCTGCCAGGTGGTCAAGGAGGTGCTGGCATCCTCGGGCCTGGAATCCGATTTCATCACCTCGGGCCGCCTGGGGGTGGCTTTCGGTTCGACCCACGGCAGCCCCACGGTGCAGCGGGGGATTTACAAAAAATTCTTCGGAGAATCCCGGTCGGAGTTTTCCTCCATCGGGGCGGTGGATTATCTCAAGTCGATGGTCCACACCACCGCCGTCAACATCACCAAAATGTTCGGAATCACCGGCAGAGTGATCTCTTCCTCCACCGCCTGCACCACCAGCAGCCAGTCCATCGGCTTCGGCTATGAAATGGTCAAATACGGGATGCAGGACGCCATGGTCTGCGGCGGGGCCGACGAATACGACACCACCACCGTGGCGGTCTTCGACAACCTGCTGGCCTGTTCCACCGCCTTCAACGAGACCCCGCACCTGACCCCCCGGCCCTTCGACGAACGGCGGGACGGACTGGTGGTGGGCGAAGGGGGCGGCGCGTTGCTGCTGGAAGAATACGAGTTCGCCAAAAAGCGGGGTGCGGATATTTTGGCCGAAATCATCGGCTTTTCCAACAACAACAACGGCGGGGACCTGATCCTGCCCAACGTGGACGGTATTCGGGCCACCATTCGGCTGGGGCTGGAGACCGCCGGCCTGGCGCCGGCGGATGTGGATTTTATCAGCGCCCATGCCACCGGCACCAAAATGGGAGACGTCATCGAGGCCATGGCCATCGGCGGCATCTACGGCAATGGACCCTTTGTGACCGGTCTCAAGAGCTACATGGGACACACCATGGCCACCTGCGGGGTGATCGAGGTGCTGCTGACCTTGTATATGATGGAAAACGGCTTCATCGCCCCGACCCTCAATCTGGATCAGGTGGACCGCCGGTGCGCCATGATCCGGCACGTCACCCAGCTGGTGGAATCCCCCATTCGAATCGCCGCGGTCCAGAACTTCGCCTTCGGAGGGGTCAATACCTGTCTCCTGATCAAGCGGTTCGATGGCTGACCGCACCTCCGAGCGGTTTCCCGGGTTTTTCAGAATCCTCAAACCGGTGGCCGACACCCTCATTCCCCTGATCGCATGGACCTGTTTCACCATCGGGTACGTGATCTTTTTCGCGTCCTTCCAGATCGTGTCGGCGCTGTTTCACCGGGACCGGGAATACCGGTTTCAGCGGTTGAACCATCATTTCTTTCGGTGGTTTTTCCGGCTCCTGGGGATCATCACGCCGGGGCTTTCCTATCGAATCCCCGTGGAGGTCCGGGCCATTCGCGGCTCGGTGATCGTGAGCAACCATCTCTCCTATCTCGATCCGATTCTGTTGATTTCCCTTTACCCATTGCAGAAGACCATCGTGAAACGCACCTTTTTTCGGGTTCCTATTTTGGGATGGGTGCTGCGCCGGTCGGGGTATCTGGCCTCCGCCACCGAGGGGAAACCGGACCTGCTGATGATCCGACAGATGGAAAATCTGCCGGAATATCTGGCGAGCGGGGGAAACCTCTTCGTTTTTCCCGAAGGGACCCGCAGCCGAAACGGTCGAATCGGCCCATTCAACAAGGGGGCCTTCAAAATCGCCCGGCGGTGCGACGCGCCCATTCAGGTGCTGCGGATTCGAAACACCGAGCGGCTTTTTCCGCCAGGCGGATTCCGGTTCCGTACCTGCGTGGCGAACACCATCTCCGTGGAGCGGGTGGGGGCTGTCGAACCTTCGGATGAAACCGGCCCGGGGAAGGCATCCACGTCGGAACTCATGGACCGGGTGAGGGGAATGCTGGACGGCTGAAACGGGTCCTGTCCCCTAAGGAAGAGGGCGGCGGGTGAGTCCGAAAACCATTTTTCCATTTCGATTATTTCGGGAAGAAAGAGACGTTCATGGCGGCTGAAGGGAAATTCTCAGGTTCGACGGATGTGCTGGTGATCGGTTCGGGAATCGGCGGGCTTTCCACGGCGATCCTTCTGGCCCGATCGGGATTGCGGGTGACCGTGGTGGAGAAAAACCCGCTTGCGGGCGGCCTCATGCGGGGATACATCCGCCGCGGGATCGAGTGCGATGTCGGCATCCATTATCTGGGCGCTCTGGGGCCGGGGCAGGTGTTGCGGCGGCTCTTCGAGCTGCTCGGGGTGGCCGAATCGATTCCGGTGGAGAGGATGGCGCGGGACGGCGTGATCGACCGATATCTCTTCGAGGATTTCACCTTCGACCTTCCCGAGGGACTGGACGCGTACGAGGCGAATCTGAGGGCCGCATTTCCCGGAGAGGCATCTCAAATTGCCGGGATCATGGACCGGCTGCGGCCGGCGACCGACCGCTTGAACCGCCTGGAATTCCTGTTCTCAAACCGCCGGGGGGAATGGCCGACCGAGGAATTCGAGGGGATGGGCGATTTTCTTTCCCGGCTCGGGTGCTCCCCGGGGCTCAAGGCGGTGCTCGCCGTGCCCTGCGGCTGGATCGGGGTTCCACCGGAGATATGTCCGGTCTTTTACCACAACATGGCCCTCGGCAGCTACCTGCTCTCTTCCTGGCGATTGAAGCGGGGCGGCTCCCATATGGCGGATGTTCTGGCCGAGCGCTTTCAGGAACTGGGCGGCCGTTTGCGGACGGGCGAGGCGGTCACGGAAATTCTGGTGGAGGGACGGCGGGCCAGGGGGATCCGGCTGGCTTCCGGCCGCACCCTGTCCGCGCCGGCGATCGTCGGCGCGGTTCATCCGCAAACGCTTCTGAAAATGCTTCCGGAGAGCGGAACCCCGCCCTTGTATCGAAAGCGCATCGCCGGCCTGAAAAACACCCACGGGATTTTCTGCGTTCAGGCCGAGGCGCCGGCCTCGGCCCACCCGGAGATTCCCCACAATCTGATTCGAATTCGACACGATGGAAACGGCGGCCTGAGCGATTTCAAGTTCTACCAGCTTCGAAACACCCGGCGGCCGGATCGCAATCTGCTCTCGATCCTCACCGAGGGGGATGCCGATCGCTGGTCTCCTTGGGAAGATACCCGAACCGGGGCCCGGGGGCGGGACTACCTCGACGCCAAACAGCGCCGGGCAGAAGATCTGATCCGGGAATCCGAGGCGACCCTCGGCCCCCTACCGGAACTCCGGCTGCTGGACGTCTACACTCCTCTGACCATGCGGGACTGGGTCGGCACTCCGGAGGGCGCCGCCTACGGGGTGCTCCGGTCCTGTGAACAGATGTTTTCCGCGGCCCTGCTCAACCGGTCTTCGGTCAAGGGGTTGTTTCTCTCCGGCCAGAGCGTGATGGCCCCCGGGATATTGGGGAGTGTTGTCGGCTCCGTTCTGACGGCCCGATTCATTCTGCGGCCGGAGATCTTTGCCCAAACCGTTCTTTCCAAATTGGAAACGAATATTTCGTAACCGGGTCGATCCCGACCCTTTTCCCGTCTCTTTCCGACAGGGAGCGGAGGAACTAAAACGCATGTTTTTCTTTGAATTTCCAAAAGAGGTTGTATGAAAGTCCTGTTAATGTCCATGCCGGATGTGGCCCCCCTGGTGCTTCACGAGGCGGCCGTTCACATGCCCAACCTGGGCATTGCCAGCGTGGCTGCGAATATCGATGACACGGAACACGAGGTATTTATCATCGACCTGATCCGAAAGCGTCGGTCGGTTCGAAAATACCTGACCCGAACCCTGACCGACATGAAGCCGGACCTGGTCGGCCTTTCGGCCATGGCCTGGCAATACGACACCTGCGTTCGCATCATTCGGCTGGTGAAACGCCTTCTGCCCGAGGCCCGCATCGTCATCGGCGGGTATCACGCCACCCTGATGTACGAAGAGATCGGCCAATCCCCCGAGGCGGAATTGATCGATTTCATGATTCGCGGAGAGGGGGAAGAGGCCTTTCGACGCCTGGTCAACGCCCTGGAGGGACGGGACCGGGTGGAAGAGATCGCCTCTCTGTCCTACAAACGGGACGGGGGTTTCCTCCACAATGAGCGATCGGACCTGGCGGACCTGTCGGCCTTGAAGCTGCCCATTCGGGATGAACGGCGGTTGACCCGAGGGTACCACGTTCTCAACAGCAAGGTCGAGGTGATGGAAACCTCCCGCGGGTGCAACCGGTCCTGCAATTTTTGCAGCATTCGGCACATGTACGGCCGCAGCTTTCGAGCCTTTCCCATCGAACGGGTCCTGGCCGACCTGGACGACATCTATTACAAACGGAAGTGTCGATGGGTGTTCGTTTCCGACGACAACCTGGTGCTCGACCCGGACCGGGTGATCGCCCTGTGCGACGCCATTCTGGAGCGGAAATACAAGGGCCTCAACTTCGTGATTCAGGCCGATTGCGTTTCCATGTCCCGGAACGAGGCGATGGTCCGGAAAATGGCCCGGGCCGGAATGCGATCGGTTTTTCTGGGCATCGAGAACGTCTCCAAGGCGAACCTGGCGGCGGCCAACAAGGGCGATATCGTCGAGGCCTCCCGCCGGGCGGTGGCCCTGTGCCACAAATACGGCTGCATGGTGGTGGGCGGTCTGGTGCTCGGGTTTCCGGACGACGACGAGCAATCCCTGGTCCAGAACCTGGCGTTTTTGCGGGATTTGAAGGTCGACGCGGTCTACAGCCAGATTCTGACCCCCTACCCCCGGACCGGGATTCGCAAAAACCTGCTGGAGGCGGGGCTGGTCACCAATCCGAAAGACTACAAGTGGTACAACGGAATATGGGCCAATGTCAGGACCCGGCACCTGAGCCAGGAACAGCTCCAGTACCTGGTCTGGTACCATAAGCAGACGGTCCTGGGCTGGTGGGACCCTTCGGAGCGTTCCATTCGGGGCGGAAGACTCTGGACCGGCATCTGGCGTTTCGCCTTCAAACCGGTGGCCCGGTATTTTCATGACCGAAAGTTGAGAAAAATCGGGTGGGATGGGTGGTACAAGGAGGATATCGAATACCTGCGCGGGATCAATCGATTCAAGGACCTCGAGGACGCGGGATAATTTGGATGCGGCGAAAGGGTGATTACCTTTTAATGTAACGCCTTTTTTGGGACACGGCCGCGATCAGGAGCCATACATGGAAAATACCTTTACATTATCCGGTAAATATCCGCCTATCGATACCAAACCGGTCATTGATGAGGCATTGAGAAAGCAGACCGATTTCGCCCATGCGCGCTTTTCAAAATTTGAAAAAGAATGCGGGGAATTCGAAAGCCGGTTCGGCATGAATTCAGAGGAATTCCTGGCGAAATTTGAGTCCGGAGAACTGGGCGACGCTGTTCATTGGTTTGACTGGTATGCGGCGCTTCGGGGAAAACGCCTGTGGGCGAAAAAATATGATATTCTTCAGAGCATCGCGTGGAAAGCATAACCGGATATTTCAATCAGATCATTCAGATCATAGATCAGAATGAGTGGGTGGTCTTGAAAGATCTCTCTCTCCGTCAAATGGATGAATTGGAAGGGTATATTCGTGACCATAAACAGACGGTTCTGGGCTGTTGGAACATCTGACACGGTCTACAGGTCGGGCGGTTGTGCCGGTTTTAATTCGCTCCAGTCTTCTACTTCCATAGTAGGTGATAATGCTTATATTTATCTTCTCGTGAGTGGCAAGGTAAGCGGAAAAGCAGTCGGTGACTTGCGGGTGATTTCTGAAAAACAGGGACAGAATGTCGGTATCAATCAATGATGGATTCATGATCCATTCTGCCTGAAAAGGCCTTTCGGCGGCGTTCTGTTATGTCGTTTGACAAATCATTGAAATCCTTTTCTGTCATATCCTCCCAGCATCCCGCGAACCGCATGACGTCTTTTTTATCTCGTCGGTCAGTTTCCAAACTCAGTCTGAAAAAGTGAATGATATCATACAGTTGTGGCAACCGGTCTATCGGAATTCGCCTGATTTCGTCCACAACTTTTTCTTGTAAATCGGCTTCCATTTTTTATTTCCTAAATTAAAAGGTATTTATGTAAACCGGAAACGGTTTCGGTCTCTGCCCTTTTTGATCCGCTGAAATAAAAAACCGGTCGTTTTATTATGGTTCTGGTTTATGTGCCCATTCAGCCGGTCAGCCGGTGCGTCTGATTCTGGGTTCAAGTTATTACAGATTCCATGAATAATCAAGAATCTGCTACTGCCGAACCGCCCGCCCGAACGCCTGGGAGGCCATCTGCCGCTGTCTCGGGCGAAAGGTGCCGTCTTCCTTTTCTCTTTGAATGACCTTCTGATAGAGCTTGTACATTCGAATCATCTGGGATTCTTCCGCATAGAAGGTGTCCCATGCATATTGAAAAAGTTCCTGGAGCCTTTCCGGGGACATGTGCTTGGGCTGGTAGACCACCTTGTCGGCGGTGTAGTCGTTCCAGTCGTAAGAAAGGATGCGGCCCTGGCTGTGGAGTTCGTCATAGGCCTTGGTGTGGGGAAAGGGGGCCAGAACGGTGAATTCGGCCAGGTCGAGTTCGATATCGAGGAGGAAATCGATAAACCGTTTGATGTCGTCTTCGGTATGGCGGTCGAGCCCCAAGAGAATCGTCCCTTCCACCGAGATGCCGTGGTCGTGGTAGCGTTTGATCCGCTCCCGAATATAATCGGAGGTATCGAACACCGCCTGGTAGACATACCAGGCCCCGGCCCGGGCCGCCAGGTCCAGCACCTCGGGATCATCCTCGATGGGGTGGCTGCACCATTTCTTTTTCAGCGGAATCATTTCCCGGAAGAGATCCTTTTCCCACTGGGTGTCCTGGGCCAGGGAATTGTCCACGATGAACAGCCGGTTGTTGTCGATGGCGGCCATCTCTTCGACCGCCTTGTCGATGGGCCGGGGCCGGAACCGGCGCCCGCCGAGATAGGCCACGGCGCACGGGTAGCAGTGAAAGCGGCATCCCCGGGAGGCGTGGACCAGGTCGAACATCTGGACCCCTTTATAATTGTAAAATTCCCGTTTGAGGATGTCCCGCCGGGCGATGCCCACGCTCTCGATGGGCGGCAGGTCCTGAAGGTAGTTATAGACCGGCTTCAGTTCCCCCTTTTTGAAATCGGCGATCACCTGCGCCATTCGGCCCTCGGCCTCCCCCAGAAACACCGCATCCGCATGGGTTTGGGTTTCCTCGGCATGAAGCATGGCGGCGATGCCGCCGAAGATCACCGGAATCCCTTTTTCACGAAAACGATCGGCGATGGCCCATCCCCTTTTGACCTGAGAGGTGAGCATCATGGAAATGCCCACCAGATCGGGGGTGTCCTCGAAATCGATGGTCTCCAGGTTTTCATCGATGAATTCCACCGCCACATCCTCGGGCAGGGTGGCGGCAAAGACCACCGGACCGTGGGGCGGCAGGTGGAACTCGGTCTGGCCGGTGAGTTTGGGCCATTTGGGATAGATCAGTTTGAATTTTATTTCCATCTCACGTCCTGTTTAAAGAAGGCCGTTATTGAAGCGGGGCGGCCTCCAGCAGTTTCAGATTGAGGGTATATTCGGGGGTTCCGTGGGCGGTCAGGGTCATCCGCCGGGGGATGACCTCCCCGGCGGGCGAGACCACCGCCTGCTTGACATCGGCACGGACCGTTCGAACCGGCTTCCCCGACCGGTAGAGTCGATAGACCCATCCGGAGGCCGGCTCAAAGGCGATATCCAAGACCCGGTCCGGGCCGGTTTGATATCGGCAGATCGGCCGTCCCTGATCGGTGTTTCCCGCTATCACCGGTCCGCGGGGTGAAAAGAACATCAGCCGAATGTCCTCCATCACCCCCCGGGCGAATTCATTGGAATCGAAGGGCGGCACGGCCCGTTCAATCGTCAATTTCTCCGGCCCGGATTCGGCATTGAACACCACCAGCCCCTCGATGGTCATCAGAGCGCTCTGAAGGGTCCGGGTTTCGGGGGTGATCACGGTGACCCCCAGCATCATGCCGCCATGCCCGCCGCCGAAATCGGTTTCAATGGAATGGACCAGCTGCCATTGGTTCCGGGGAAAAGGGGCGGCGCAGACGCTTCGAATCTCGGATTCGGCCTGGGGCGGCACCGGTGAGATCGCCGGCGGAACGGCGCAGGCGGCCAGAAACAGCAACAGGAATGCAGCCGAATACCCGGGTTTCATTTCACCGTCTGAAAGACCGCATCTTCGATGGGGGGATTGAGCCGGGCGTTTCGAAAGATGAGCCGGGTGAAGGAATCCGCCCCTTCATGGATGGTCACCGCCTCCATCAGCCCCGGGGTGTCGGACAGGTGAAGGGTGATTCGGCTGATGACGGCGGCCATGGCCGGAGCTTTGGGGGTCAGGATGATTTTATGATCCGGTTCCAGGGCGGCGGTGAAATCGGGATTTTCGTCGAACCGGCCGTTGAGCCAGTTCGTGATCTCCCCGAGCACCACCTGCATGGCCTGAAGCCGGGCGGTCTCATCCACCATCCAGCCGTCCTTTCCGCGGATGTATCGGCGGGTGTCGCCGTCGTGCATCAGCAGGACGCTTTGAATGGGGGCGGTGTATTCCCACCGAAGATCGTCGTCCATGCGAAAATGGAAACTCCCTTCGGAGATCAGGGGGTCGGCCAGGATCTTCATGTGTTTTTCCTGAATGAAGTCGGCCCGGACCGATTGAATCCGGCCTGCGCCTTCCCGAATCTCCTCCCAGGTATCGCCCCAGCCCAGGCTCAGGAGGGCCGTCAGAAGGACGGCCGAAATCATTCCTCTTCGGCAGCGCATTCTCCTCAAACCATGCCTCCGTTGACCGATATCACCTGCCCGGTGATATAGGAGGCGTCGTCGGAACAGAGAAACCGAACCACCCTGGCCACCTCTTCCGGCTGTCCGATGCGGGCCATGGGTATCATGGCCTTGATCTCTTTGAGCGGCGCCTTTTCGATCATATCGGTATCGATCAGGCCGGGGGCCACCACATTGACCCGAATCCCCAGCCGGGCGACCTCCGAGGCCACGGCCCGACTGGCGCCGATCAGACCGGCTTTGGCCGCCGAATAGTTGGCCTGGCCCCGGTTGCCCATCAGCCCGGAAACCGAGGCCATGGAGACCACCGACCCCCGTTTGCGGGGGATCATCTGCTTGAGGATCGGTTTGGTCATGTTGAAAAAGCCTTTGAGGGTGGTGTCGATCACCTTGTTCCAGTCGGGTTCCGGCATCATGACAAAGAGCTGGTCGGCCACGATGCCGGCGTTGTTGACCAGGACCTCCACCGGTTCGTACCGGGTGAAAATATCGTCCAGGGCCTGTTCGCAGGCGGCCGCATCGGCGACGTCGAAGGGAACCGCCTCGCCGTCGCCGCCACCATTTCGAATCATTCGCAGGGTTTCCGCCGCGGCTTCTCGATTGGATCTGTAATTGACGATGATGAAATGGCCGTGTTTGGCCAGTTCGATGCAGACGGCCCGTCCGATCCCCCGGCTGCCGCCGGTGACCAGGGCCGTTCCGCCGCCGGTTCGATCACTCACCCGCATCCTCCTTTTCGGCCCGCATCACCTGAAGGGTCGCCTCACCGATCCGCTCCGATCCGATGGTTGAAATTCCGTGCATTTCCGTATAGTTGTCCATAGTAAAATTGATCTCCGACCGGGTGGTGATGTGCGCGTTCACGGGAATGTCCACATCCGGAAAATCGGCGGCCTTGATCCCCACCAGCCATCCCTTGCCGCTCTCGGCATCGCCGTCTTCCTGAAGCTTTTTCCACCCGATGGTGACCGCCGAGGTCTGGGCGATCAGTTCCAGCAGCACCAGCGGGTTGACCCGATGCCCCTCCAGAAGGGGCCATTGGCGGGTGACCTTCGATGCGGTCACCGCCGCATGGTCATCGATTTGCACAATCGAATCGATCAGCTTCATTCGATCCCGGTGCGGAATGAGCCGCTCTATCGCCACCTCGTTCATCATTGGGGTCCTTCCTTAGTAATGGGAACAAAAAAATATTGAAAACCGATTCGAAAAAATATAGTATCCGAAGTTCTGTTTGTACAATAATTCACTGGGGCTGTAAAGCCACAAACTGGCCGATGAACGCCGAACGGCCCGCCATCCGGCCCGCAACCGAGACCTTAGACTCTTTGGAAAAATTGATGCAAGAAGCGTTACTCACAGAATTAAAAGGCAAGATCATCGACACCTTGAACCTGATCGACGTGACCCCGGAAGACATCGAGGCGGACGATCAGCTGGTCGGCGGAAAACTGGGGATCGATTCCATCGATGTGCTGGAACTGGTGATGATGATCGAAAAGGATTATGCCGTTAAGATCGACAACAAAGAACTGGGGGCCAAGGTTTTCGGCAGTTTGAGATCCATGGCCAGCTACATCGGAGACCATGCACCGGCCTATCGGAATTAATCTCTTTCTTTCCACCGAAAAGACCTGTTTTTTTCGGTGAACGCCGTTGATCGAAACCGGAATTCGGTAATCTCCTGATACCACATTTTCCGCACACCTGATGATTTCCGATCTTCAAAAACCGTGTTTACCCGCCGTTCCGATAAGATGTGCAGATGCCGTGGGCCGGTGTCGACCCATCATTCCAGAAAAGGAGCGCTCAACATTTCGGACAGTATCGAAACGGACCCACTTACGGAAGCGACTTGAATGAAGGTCCTGCTGATCTCCGCCAATACCTTCACCCACCCGTACCCGGTCTATCCGCTCGGGCTCGATCATGTGGCCGGGGCGGTGGCCGAGTTTCATGACGTCCGCATCGCGGATCTGAATCCGATGGGAGGAAACGGAGCGGTCGAGGCCGTTATTCACGGGTTCAGGCCCGACATCATCGGGATGGCGATTCGAAATGTGGACACCACCGATTCGACCGCTCCGGACGGCTTTGTGGCCTCCTACCGGGACCTGATCCGGCGAATCCGTCAAGCGGTCTCGGCCCCGGTGGTCCTGGGCGGGGCCGGGTTCACCATTTTTCCCAAGGAGATGATGGCGATGCTGGACGCCGATTACGGGGTGGTGGGAGAGGGCGAACGGTTTCTGACCCTGCTGGACGCCCTGGAGCGGGGGGAGACGGCCTTCGGCCTTCCGGGAATCGTCACCCGGGAATCGAATGCGGCGGAAATCCCCTCTGTCTGGAAGGGCCGTTTCGGTCCCCGGTTTCAAAGCGAATCGGATCGCTTCGGTTTTTATCTTCAAAGAGGGGGCATGCTCAACCTTCAAACCAAGCGGGGATGCCGGTTTCGGTGCATTTATTGCACCTATCCCCGGATCGAGGGGCGGCGGTTCCGGTTTATTCCCCCGGATGAGGTGGCGCAAACCGCCCGTCGGCTTCAGGAAGCCGGGGCCAGGTACCTCTTCATCACCGACGCGGTCTTCAACGGGGATGCGGACCACAGTCTGGCGGTGGCCCGGGCCTTTCGACGGATCGGCCTGTCGGTGCCGTGGGGCGGCTATTTTTCACCCATGCGGCCCCCCGAGGGGTATTACCGGGAGATGGCCGGCGCGGGGATGACCCATGTGGAGTTCGGCACCGAATCGCTGTGCGATGCGGTGCTCACGGCGTATCGAAAACAGTTCCGGGCAGCGGATGTGCGGGCGGCCCATCGGGCGGCCCGGGATGCCGGGCTTCACATCGCCCACTATTTTCTTCTGGGCGGGCCGGGGGAAACCCCCGAGACATTGAACCAAACGCTATCCATTATTGACAAACTGGATCGAAGCGTTCTATTTTTTTTCTGCGGCATGCGGATCTACCCCCACACCGAGCTTTACGATATAGCGGTGAAAGAGGGGCGGATTTCTTCGGATCGGAACCTGTTGGAGCCGGTGTATTACCGGTCTTCCGCCATTCCGCCGGAGGAGATCGTGCGCACCGTTCGGGAAAAAGCCGGCGGTCGCCCCAACTGGGTTATCGGGTCCGGCGGACCCCGGGCTGCGGAGACGATCGCCCGAATGTATCAAAAAGGATATGTCGGGCCGCTCTGGGAGTACCTGATTCGATGAGTGAAAACCATTCCGACCGCTGGTATCGGCTTTCGGCGTCAGGCCGGTCGGAAGCCGGCGGGCTGGTTGCCGAGGCGGCGGCGGACCCCGGCTCCCCCTGGTTCTCAGGCCACTTTCCGGGCGAGCCGATCCTTCCGGGGATCGCCCAGCTCTCCATGGTGCTGGAAACCCTTCGGGCCGCGGCCGGTGGCAAGATGCGGATCACCGGGCTGCGGCGGGTGCGCTTCAAACAGGCGGTGCGGCCCGGGGAGAGGCTCAAGATTTATGTTCAACCGAATGGAAAGTCGGCGGCTTCCCATTCCTTTCAGATAAAGGTCGGTGATGACATCGCCTGCAGCGGAACCCTGATCGCGGAAGAGACGGATTCCTGAACTATTCAGAGGAGACAGTACCCATGGTGGTTGAAACGGATACGGTCATGCTTCGGGTGTCCGAAGTGATGATCCATGAACTCAAACTGGAGGATGTAACC
>JBKHDE010000082.1:0-17536 GCA_046541495.1 Desulfococcaceae bacterium | reverse complement strand
CCCGGAACCGGATGGCTTGTCAGAGCGGCGGTCATTCTGAAAAGGTGGCGGCGAAGGACCGCAGGGTTTCGCAGGCCCGAACCAGTTCCGATGCGGTCTGCCGTGCCCCGACCAGGTCCCCGGCCGCCGCCTGGGCTTCCAGTCGCGAGGCGATATCCCCGGCCGGCCCGGCGGCCAGATAGACCAGGGTACCCTTGAGTCGATGAACCGCCTTTTTCAAATGGATGGGATCATCGGCCTCGATGGAGGCCCGAATGTCGGCCAGCATCCCCAAGCAATTCCTGGAAAAATCAGTGAGACATTCCTTGAGAAGACGCCGGTTGCCTTCCATATTTTGAAGGGCCGCCGCCATATCCACCGGGATCCGTCCCGATGCCTCGGATTCCTGAATCAAGCCCGCCTCTGAAAGGGTTCGCTTCAGCTTCACGAATTCGGCCGCCATTTTCTCGATCAGGGGTGAAACGGTGTGAAAGGCTTTGGATTTACCTGCGGATTCGATCTGTGAGGCCAGGGCCTGCATACCCGGCGCCCCGGCCGTGGCCGAAGACCCCTTGAGGGTATGACCCAGGATTCGAATCTGGTCGGCATCCCTTTCTCGAAAAGCCCGGCGAAGGGCGTCGATGCGGCCCGGCGTGTTTTTGATGAATTCGGCCAGCAACATTCGAATCAGTTTTCGATTGCCGTCGAGCCGTTCGGTGACATCGGTTTCATCGAAGACGATCTTCCCGGTGGGCGGGGATCCCGAAAGCTCCGGGTTGCGGGACAGGTATTTTTCCAGAATCACCGCCAGCTCGTTGTAGCGGATCGGTTTGGTCATATAATCGTTCATGCCCACTGTGAGGCAGAGGTCCAGGTCCCGCTTCATGGCATGGGCGGTCATGGCGATGATGGGGATATTCCGGTCCAGCACAGCGGAATCCTCGGCCCGAATGCGGCGGGTGGCCTCATACCCGTCCATCACCGGCATTTCCACATCCATGAGCACCAGGTGGTAGGGCCGGGACGTCAACGCCCGCACCGCTTCGGCCCCGTTTTCGGCCAGGTCCGCCTGGTACCCCCACTGCTTGAGCATCTCCATGCTGACCAGCTGAATGGTTTCGTTGTCTTCCACCAGCAGGATGCGCCCATGCCGCTTTCGGTTTTCGGACAGGGTGTGGCGGGTGATGATGCCGGGGGTCGGCCGGGCCTCCGGGTCGGCGGCCCCCACCGCCCGCAGACATTCCAACAGCCGGGATTGTCTCACCGGCTTCACCAGATAGGCGGCGAAGCCGATGGCCTCCATGCGGCTGACATCCCCCCGATTGCCGATGGAGGTCATCATGATCAGCCGAATGCCCCGAAGATTCGGATCGGCCTTGATTTGCTTTCCCAGAGTGACCCCGTCCATTTTGGGCAGTTCCTGGTCCAGAATGGCGATGTCGAAGGGGACTCCGGCCTCGGCTGCGGACCGGAGCAGTTCCAGGGCCATGGCGCCGCTGGAGGCCTCTTCGAACCGGCATCCGAGGGTCAGAAGCTGTTCCCGAAGCACCAGCCGGTTGGTGGAGTTGTCGTCCACGAAAAGGATCCGTTGTTTTCTGAGATCTTCGAATACCGCCGGTTCACGCGCCTCGGCCTCCGGCTGCTTTTCGAGGACCACCGAAAACCGAAAGGTGGTGCCTTCTCCCTCCCGGCTTTCCACCTTCATGCGGCCCCCCATCATCTCGGTGAGCTGACGGGCGATGGCCAGCCCCAATCCGGTGCCGCCGTACTGGCGGGTGGTGGACATGTCCAGCTGTGTGAATTTCTTGAAAATCCGGTCGAGCTTGTCGGAAGGAATGCCGATCCCGGTGTCCCGAATGGAAAAGTCGATAACCGCACGATGGGCGGACTGCCTCTCCGGCTGAACATGGAGCAGCACCTCCCCCTGTTCGGTGAATTTGATGGCGTTGCCGATGAGATTGATCAGAATCTGGCGCAGACGGCCGGGGTCTCCCCGCAGCAGAGAAGGTACCGAATGGTCGATCAGGCAGGTGAAGAGAATCCCCTTTTCTTCGGCCTTGACCGCCATCAGATCGCTCATGTCCTCCAGGGTGGTGCGCAGATCGAAGTCCAGGGTTTCAAGCTCCACCTTTCCGGCTTCGATCTTGGAGATGTCCAGGATATCGTTGATGATCGCCAGCAGGGAATCGGCGCTCTTCTGAATGATCTCCAGGTAGCCCCGCTGGTCCCGGTTGAGCCGGGATTGCTGAAGCAGATCCACCATTCCGATGATGCCGCTCATGGGGGTTCGGATTTCATGGCTCATGCTGGCCAGAAACTCGCTCTTGGCCTGATTGGCCGCCTCCGCCATTTCTTTGGCCTTCTGAAGCTCCTCCTCCATGTTTTTTCGCTCGGTGATGTCCCGGCTGACCCCGACGATTCCCAGGATTTCTCCGTCCGGTCCGTGAAACGGGGTCTTGAGAGTGTCCAGCAGCACCTGGCGGCCGTCGGGATAGCCGACCCACTCCTCATTGCTGCGGGGACCTTCGGACGCCAGCATGAGCCGGTCCTGTTCCCGAAAAAAATCGGCCAATTCCCGGGGGAAGAGATCGTAATCGGTCTTTCCCTGAATCTCCCGCCAATGGACCCCGGTAAAGGCGCCGAAGGCCGGGTTGCAGCCGATATAGGCGCCCTCCACATCCTTGTAGAAGATCAGATCGGGAATGGAATCGATGAGGGAGTAGAGCAGGGCCCGCTGGTGCCTCAGTTCCTGCTCGAATTCTTTTCGGTCGCTGATGTCCATGTAGGTGCCGGCCACCCGAAGCACCTGGCCGTCGGCATCCCACTCCATCACCTGCCCTCGGGCGAGTATCCATTTCCAGTCGCCGGATCGGGTGCGCACCCGGTACTCCGCCTCATAATAGGGGGTTTCCCAGGCGAAATGGGCCTCCATCCGTTTTCGGGTGAGGTCCAGGTCTTCGGGATGGATCAGGGCCTCCCAGGCTTCGAGGCGGGGATCGAGTTCATCCGGCGGATAGCCGAGCATCTGCGCCCCTTGAGGACTGAGGGTCTGAACCCCGGTCTGCACATTCCGGTCCCACAACCCGATGCCGGCGCCTTCCAACGCGATCTGCAGATGCTGGATCTTATCCTGAAGCTGGTGCCGTTCGTTCCAATTTCGAAGCAGTTCGAGCACCAGGGTGCGAAGCTGTGTCGCGTCGGCGGGTCGCCCGATTCGGTGAACCCGTGACGGCGGGGCGTCCAACGGTGCGGTATCGGCCTCGGCGGTTTCCGAAATCAGAAGCAGTTCGGTGTCCGGGTCGATATCATGCAGGGCCTCCACCACGGCCGGGGCGTCGGCGCCCTCGATGGGCAGATTGAGAATGCACAGGGGCGTTTTGCGCCCGTCATCGCAGTCGTTCCGAAAGGCGCTCACCAGAGCGGTTATATCCGAAAACACCCGAAGCAGGGGCGGCGGCTCTTCCCCGGGACCGGGGTCCGGCATCAGAATATCTGAAAAAAGGGCCTGAAAACGATCAGCGGCCCGGGGATGCTTATCCGCGATGAGGATGCGAGTGTTCATTGCACTGTCTGTCTATAATCGGCCAAAGGACATCCTTCCATTGAATCCACACGCGTCATGGATGGTTTTCTTCTCGCAAGGCATTTTTTAACAATTCTTGCCATTTTTCGCCTGACTTGTAAAGCGTTTACAAGAGATGTTTTTCTATCCCTCAACACGGATGCCGGTGGTCACCTCCACCAGGCGCAGGGCATGGAGATCCAGCCGGTCCAACCAGTTCTGGGGCTGCGACCAGACGGCCGTCACCCTCGACTCGCCGGCTGTGAAAGACGTCAGTTCGCCCACTGGTTCGGAGGCGTGATAGATCCGCCAGCGGCCCCGGGGAAGGGGGCCGGACAAAAACAGGGAAAGCCCCTTTCGGTCGGTGTCTGAGACCGCTTTTTGGATGACCGGGGATCTCAGGATCATCGGGAATTCTTCGGAAGCATACCCTCGGCCCAGGGTCTCGGCTCTGGCCCGGTCCAATGCGGCCCGGGCCTGTGTTTCTTCGATTTCAGCCGATTTCAGGCGCAGTTCCCGTTCGCGCATCTCCTCAGAATAGGGCTCGGTGGCCGCGCGCATCCCCACCAGGGCATCCAGGTAGAGGGCCCCGGACGGTACCACGATGGAATGGGGTTCGATGGGCACGTTCCGGGTGGTCAATCCGAGCAGAACCCTTCCGGCTTTCTGAAGGTCGGCTTCGTAAATCGATTCCCGGCCGGACTCATTCGGGGCCGCGTCTCCTTTTTCGTCTTCGACCTCGAAAGCGGGCTGCGGCCCTTGGAAACTCAACATTCCCGAGGATTGGTCAAAGACCCCGGGAAGGATTTTTCGGTCTTTTTCGTCGATGCCGAGGGCGGCCAGTGAAGCTTCATCCAGGTATTCATAGAGAATGGTTTCGTAGACCGCCTTGAGGGCGTGCAGACGGACGGCGGTCGGGTCGATTCTGAAATAATCGACAAACGGCTCCCGGGCGACCAGCTGATCCAGGGCCTCGGCCAGCTCCGATATTCGGAAGGTGACCGGAATCTGAATACCGGTTCCGGCGATGATTTCGGTACCCGGAATCACGACGAGGTGAAGGTCCTCCAGGTAAACCCCGCCGTGGAAAAGGTTGTTCAGGCGGTAAAACAGCAGGTTCAGGGTACGGCCCTGGTTGATGTTGACGACCTGACCGACACTCGACTCGGTGCTTTCCATCTTCGCGGTGGTCCGGCTGGTGGCGGATACCTCTTCTTTGGTGTTTCGGCTGATGGACTGGGCCGCGTTTTTGGCGATGGACTGCATCCGCCGGGCGAATTGCTTGGAGGTCTGGTTGTCGGCCCCCCCGGCCCCCGCGCTGGCCGAAAAGGGTCCGTAGCTGCCGCTCGCTTTGGCGTCCCAATGGCTCGACCTGGACCGGTCCTGTTCGTTTTTGGCCTCGGTTTCCATGGCGCTGGCCAGATCATTGCTGCGGCTCTCGGTGACATCCAGAACCGAGGTAATGGACCGGCTGGTTTCGGTCTGTCGCTCCACGGTTCGGGTGACCGATACGGTTCGGGATTCCCCCGGCGCCAGGTTCAGGCTGTAGACCAGTTCCCCGAGTTCGGTGCCGCGCCATTCGGTCCGGTAGGACAGGCCTTCTTCGATCATCAGCCGGGGTGCGGCTACCGGCGCGATTCCGGGCCGGGGTGCGCGAATGACCAGGTATCGGGTCTTGATTCGGCCCCGGGTCAGCCGCTGTTCATAGGCCGGTATGAAGAGGGCGCAGCGGCGGCGAAAGGCTTCATCATACCGGCACCGGGCCATCACCGTTTCAATCCCCTGGCCGTTTTCATCGGTGAATCCGGCATCGGTCAGGTCGAAAAGAAAGCAGTCGTATCCCTCGTCCTGGAGGGCCTTGCGTTTGGACTCCCAGGGTTCGAGATCCATGGAAACCCGCTCGTAATCGGTATAGCGCCGGTGCCGTTTGATCGCTCTTTTTTCCTGTCGGGTGAAGGTTCTGACACCGAACCAGTTCCATTCCCAAACCGGTACCTTCACGGAAATCGACTCGTTCCATACAGCCGTCTTGCGAACCCCGCGGTAGAGTTCGCCTTTTTTGGCGCTGACCTTGTATTTTTCGGCTTCCGGCACCGGGGTATAGTTGGCGACGTCTTCGATGGCCAGAAAATACCCGAGTTTGCGGGCCCGGTTCTGAAGGCGTTTTTTGGCCTGTTCGATATCCTGGTACCGAAGCTTGAGGTTGCGGTATTTTTCCAGCAGACCGTCGATATCCTTTCCGCTGAGGATGTCGGCGTCGATGGCCTTCGGAATCGCATCCGCCTTTTCGCTAAGGGTTTTTGCAAACTCGCTGTACGCATCGAGTTCCTGGAACTCTTCAATAATCGCATGAAGCGAGAGGTCGATTTCTTCGGCCCGGGCAAAGGGCTGAAAAGCGTCCACGGCTTCGCTCCCGGCCACCTCCATGACCGGTTCCAGGTGGTCGATTTGAGAGGCCCATGCATGCTCATAGCTGTTTCGATCGGTGAGAAAGTCGAGGGTTTCCCCTTCCCTGGGAACGGCCACGTATAACCGTCCGCCGGTTCCGCCGTTTCGGCCCCCAATCCCGCCATGGACCAGCACCGTTTCCCCGGGTTTCAAGGGCTCGGTGTTCCACCGGTCTTCGGCGGAATTGAACGAGGACGCCCGGACGAAACGGGCCGATTCCCCCTCTTTGGGGGCTTCGACAGGGATGATCAGATTCGTCAGCGGCGGCTTTTCATGGGGCACGACGCCCCAGGATGACTCGACCGAGCGCCGAATGAACCGAACCTCCTTTTCGGTGGCGGCCACGGAAACCGCCTCCGCAGCATCGGCCGGTCCTTGAAGCCGGTGGACACGCGGTATCGGCGGTTCGGCCAGGGGATCGGAAAGTGAAAATCCGGGTTGAAACGCCCCTTTCTCCTGCCGAAGGGTTTCCAGCAGTCGGCCGGATCGACCCGTCATCACCGGGGTGTCCGGCAGGTTGTCGGCCCTCTTGCACGGGGACTCGGAAAACATCGGAAAAACCGTCACCACCATGTCGACCCTTTCCCGCCAGCTGGTTTCATACGCCTCTTTGCCGGATAAGAGATCGATGCGGGTATCCGGCTTGGGAACCAGATAATGGAAGCTCCCTGTCGTACAGTTTCGAACGATGACTTCGCCCGAGGTGAGCTGTGCGCCCTCCTTGAAAGCCTCGATATGGTCGTAGGCGGGCACCGAAAAGGCGGTCTCGCGGTCGGCGGTCAGCACATAATCGGACAGGGTCGGTTCCCGGTGGGGGGTAAATCCCCAGGAGGCTTCCAGGGATCGGCGAAGAAAAAAGGCGTCCGGGGTCTGATCCGGGGGGATTGCCTGAACCAGTTTCTCCCAGTGAAGGGGGATTTGCCGGTGCCGGCTGAAGGACATCACCATGGGGGCGCGTTCTTTGTCCGGGTCGACGGATTTTCCCCGGGCGTCTCCCGGAGGCAGAATCCTGAAGTATTCCTCGAGTTCGGCCAGGCCGGGAGATGCCATCAGGCCGAGTGAATGACGGGGGGAAGTGCGGTTTGAATGGTCGGAATTCATGGTGATGGTCCTTTCGTCGGGGTTCGGGGCGGGTGGCGGCGGACGGGAAGGAAAAAGCGTCATGGGGGCGCGGGATTCCGTCGGCCGGCCGTATCATAATTGAAATAGGCCGGATATTTGGCTTCGATTCGGTAGAGTTTGGGAAACAGCCACCGCCTAGTCTTCCCGGTTCAGGAGTCTTGGGCGACATTCGGTCCGTAGAGGCATTCGACATAGTGCTGCTTTTTGGATGTCGATTCTCCGAATACCGGATGCAGGCTGAGATCCGGGGAATAGGGGCTGGCCGGGACTTTTCGGCCCAATGCTTCCGCCATGGCCCGGATGTGATGAGGACCGGCGCCGCAACACAATCCGATATAGTTGATGCCCATGTCTTTGGCCTGAACGGCGAATTCCGCGGTTTCAAACCGGTTGAGCAAAAATGGATCGAGGGCCACCGGAAAAGCGGTTTGGGTGTCTTTCTGCCTGAGATCGAAAAAGCAGGGGGTTTCGGGGGTGGTCCGGTAGGGCACCGGCAGGGCTGCCACCGGCCCTTTGACGGTGTTTCGAATCCGCTTTAGGATCGGCATCATGGTCTCCGGACCCCGCCCGCAGTTGAGGCCGACCACATCCGCCCCGTTCTCTTCCAGAATGCGGCAGGCTTCCTCCCAGGTGTAGCCGTCACAGCTTTTTTCGTTGACCGTGGTAAAGGTGACCACCGCCGGCAGGTCCGCATTTTTGATCACTTCCAGGGCGATCATGGCCTCTCCCAAATGGCTGAAGGTTTCGGCGATGACCAGATCGACCCCTTCGGCTTTGGCCCAGTCGATCTGTTCCTGGAAGATGGCTTTGACGATCTTTCCCGATTGTTCGGGTTCGGCGTGATCGTACTCCCAGGTATTGGAGAGATTGGCGGCCACCCAGGCCCCGTTTTCATCCGCCACCTCTCGGGCCAGCGCAATGGACTGAAGATTCAGTTTTTCCAGCCGGTCTTCCTTGCCGATCGCCTTCAGCTTGGATCGATGGGCGTAATAGGTGCAGGCCACGATTACATCGGAGCCGGCCCGCAAAAACTCCAGGTGAAGCTGTTTGACCGCATCGGGATATTCCAGCACCACCTCGGGCACAAACGGACCGGCTTTGATGTAGCCTCGCCGTTCCAGTTCAAATATATATCCTTCGGCGACCAGTATTTCACCTTTATTCAGTGCTTCGGCAAAAGATCTATTCTTTTCCATTTCTATTCCTCCTTGGTTGTTCTTGTTAAGGGCATGCTTTGGGACGGCATGTCGGTCCGAGCCCGCTGCTATTTGAGGCAAAATATCTCCGCTTCCGGATCGAGAACCGGCAGGTTTTCTCAGTTCATTCCCGCGACCGGTTCTTGGGCTGAATCTTCTTTTGCCTTTTCCGGGGTCGGCGGTTCCCCTTTGCCTTCGCCCCGGAACCACCCCTTGCGTCTGAAAAACCGCTTGATCTGCTCCACCGCCTCGTATTCCACCGGAATCACCAGAAGCGCCAGGATGGTGGCGCTGGAGAGCCCGGCCACGAAGGCGGTGGCCATGGGAGCCCAGGAGATCGATTTCTGGGGGATTCCGATGGCCATGGGCAGAAGCCCAAGAATGGTGGTGACAGTGGTGATGAGCACCGGCCGCATTCGGGCTGCGCTGGCTTCGATCACCGCCTCCCGGAGCGGCCGCCCCCGCCGGATCCGCTGGTTCATGAAGTCGATCAGGAGCAGGGAGTCGTTGACCGCCACCCCGGCCAGGCCCACGATGGCCATGAAGGAGCCGATGGTGAAGGTGGTCCGGCTTAAAAAGAGCCCCATGACCACCCCGATCAGGGCGAAGGGCACCGCCGTGATGATCATCATGGGCTGAAAATAGTCGTTGAACTGGGAGGAGAGGACCATATAGATGGCCAGCACCGCGATGAAAAAGGCGAAGGTCAGGGAGGCATAGGAGCGGCTGGTGGAATCGAACTCCCCGCCGTAGGAAAGGGTGGCGCCCTCCAGCTGATTCCGGTGAGATTCGTAGAAGCGGTCCACCAGCACCTGAACCCGGGCCGGGGAGAGCGAAGAGCCGGGTTTGATGTCCGCGGTGATGGTCACGGTGGGCCGGCCCTTGTACCGGGTCCGGACATTGGGTTCGGCCATATATTTCACATCCACCAGGTCCCGAAGCAGGACCGGGGCGGCCGGGTCTTCGATGACCGGCGCCCCGAGTACCTCCAGGGGCGATCCCAGCCCGGCCCCATGAACATTGGCCGGGTCGTCTTGCCGGGTCAGCCGCACCAGAAGATCCACCTCTTCATCGAGGCTTCTAAACTGCCCCGCCCTTCGGCCGTTCAAGGCGCCGGCCACCATTCCGGTCACCTGATCCGGTTGAAGTCCGTATTCGAACACCGCCGTCTGCCGGGGCACAAACCGGACTACCCGGTGCATTTCGGGGCGGTCGTCGTCCAGATCGATCAGATCCGCCATCTCGGGCTCGCTTCGCATATAGCCCAGCAAGGCGCCGGAGCCCTGAACGGCCCGGTCCATGGTGGCGGCGGTCACCCGAATGTTGACCGGTTTTCCGGTGGGGGGACCGTCGGCCTCTTCGAACACCTTCACCGTCGGCTTCAGGTCCGAATCCGCATAGGTTTTTTCCACATGGCGGGCCAGGGCGTCGCGCATGTATTCCAGGTGCCGAATCGGGTCATTATTCGGGTTGTCCGGAAAATCCCGAATTTCCTTTTCGGGCAGGGTGACTACGATCTGGCCGTATTGGCCCCCTTCGTGTCTGGCATAATCCTGGTCTTCAAAAAAGCCGGCGCTGCCCGAGGCGGATTGGGCGGTTTCCGGCCCCATGGCGACAATATGGCCGGAGAGATTCCGCACCACCCGGTCCGTCACCTCGATGGGGGTGGACACCGGCATGGCGACGGTGACATGATACCGGAAGTAATTCCCCGGAAAGAACTTGACCTTGATCAGCGGCATGATGCCGGTGACCGAGAGGGCCAGAACCGCCACCGAGGCCAGGAACAGCCCGCCGATGCCGACGAAGGTCAGGATCTTATGGTTCAGAAGCCGCTCCAGAATGAACCGGTAGATCCGCCACAGCGGCCCGAACAGCCCCTTTCTCAGGTGATGAAAGGGGTCTTCTTCTTCGGTCACCACCCGCCGGGTCTCCACCTTGGGTCCCCAGTCGAGGATATGAATCGGCAGAATGAAAAGCGCCTCGATCAGGGATGCGATCAGGGCATAGGTGACGGTCTTGGGGATCTGGGCGAAGAATTCCCCGGTGGAGCCGGTCATGATCAGCATGGGGATGAAGGCCAGCATGGTGGTGATGGCGGAACTGACCACCGGCAGAAAGACTTCTGCGGTGCCGTCCACCACCGCATCCCGCCGGGATTTGCCCATCTGAAGATGCCGAAAGACGTTTTCCATGATGATGACCGCATCGTCGACCATGATCCCGGTCACCAGCACGAAGGCGAAGAGGCTGATGGTATTCAATGAAACCCCGGCCAGGTTCATGATGATGATGGAGCACAGAAACGCGAAAGGCACCCCCACGGCGGTGAGCAGGGCGTTGCGGAACCCCAGGGAGAGCCAGAGCACCACGGTCACCAGGATCATCCCCAGGATCAGGTTGCCGCCCAAGGTGTTGACCGAGTCGTTGATCTCGATGGTGGAATCATTGGTGAAGACCACCCCGATGCCTTCGTCGGCATGGGCCCGGGCAAACGCTTGGGAGATCGCCTTGGCCTGTTTCGAGATATCGATGGCGTTGCCGCCGGTCTCTTTGAGGACCCGCAGCCGAAGGGTGTCGTGGCCGTTGACCGAGGGGATGGTGGTCGGATCCCGGTGGCTCATGCGGGCGCTGGTGACCAGGTCCCCTACCCGAATGAAATTGCCGTCGCCGTCTCGGCGGACGATGATGTCGAGGACCTCCTGCTGGGAAGAGAGCCGTCGGCCCGTATCCAGCATGTATTCGGCCCGGTCCTGACGGAACCGGCCGGTGGGGATTTTGGTGTTGGCCGCCGCCACCGCGTCAGCCACCTGGGCGAAGGTGATGCCGTACTTGCGAAGCCGGGCCGGGTCCACCGATACATGAAACTCACGCTCGAATTCGCCTTCCAACGAGACGTTCTGAACCCCGGGGATATCGATCAGCCGGGCCTTGAGTTCATCGGCCAGGAGTTTGAGCGATTTCCGGGGCAGGTCGCCGGTGAGGTTGACCACCACCACCGGCAGCCACTCCTTGGTGTCGATGTAGGTGAAAAGGGGCTCGTCGGCGCCGGGGGGGAGTTCATCCTTGATGTTGAGGGAGAGAAACCGGAGTTCATCATAGAGGTCCTTGTAATCGACATCGTCGTTGAACTTGACCAGGACCGACGAAAAATTCCGGTAGGAGTTCGATTCGATATACTCGACATCGTCGAGTTCGTCCAGGGCCTCCTCGATTTCGGCGGTGACCAGCTGCTCCACGTCGTCGGCCGAGGCCCCGTACCAGACGGTGGTGATGAAGACCTTGCCGATATCCACCGTGGGCATGTTCTCCACCGGAATGGTGAACAGGGTGAACCCGCCGGCCAGCACCAGAATGACGAAGACCACATTGATGAAGACGGTCTGACGAAGCGAAAATCGGACGACGGATTTCATGGGGCGGCAAGCTCCGTTCCCACAGACAACCGCGGGTGATCGGCGACGATCAGATACTTCTCCGATTCGCCCAGAACCATGACCGATATGGTTTCACCGGATTGCTTCAGGGTGAGCCGGGGGTTATCGTACCGGCTGACCACGGCCGATTTGGGCACCCGCAGTCCTTCGGATTCGATCCGCAGGGGCAGGGTGAATCGAAGCCCGCCCCGGCGCTCTCCGTCATAGTCGACCAAGACCAGTTCGGTGGAGAGCTTTCGGGTTTTTTCATTGAATACGGGATTGACCCATTCGATTCGGGTTCGGACCGGCTCTCCCTCCAGCCGAGCCTCGAAGACCTCGGGAAGCGCTCGCATCGCCGCCAGCTCCTGTCCGGTCACCGAAAGCGGCACCACCAGGTTCCTGAAATCGGCGATTTCCGCCAGGGGCGTATTGACCGTGACGATTTCACCGGGTTCCACCCGGCGGCCCACCACGATCCAGCCTTTCGGAGCGGAAATATCGTGGCGCCGGCGGCGCTCCCGAAGTTCGGCCAGAGCCACCTTCAGGGCTGCTTCTTCGGCGGCCAGGGTGTCCGCCTCCAGCCGGGCCTGGTTGAGCTGTTCCCGGGCTTGGTCCAGCCCGGATTCGGTGCCCACATCCTTCTGGAAGAGACGGTTGAGCCGATCGAATTCCTTTTGAAGATAGGCGATCTGAGAATCGTTCTTTTTTTGGGCCGCCTGAATCTTTCGAATGGACTGGCGGGTGTTCTCGATCTCGAAATCGATGAAGGTGGCGTCGATTTCGGCGAAGGGTTTTTCTACTATGGCATCGCCCACCTCATAATGAACCGCTTGAACTTTTCCCGCCACCTCCGAGGAGAGAGTCAGGGTCGTATCGCTGCGGGTATAGCCGGTGAGCTGAACCGTTTTCCGGGCGGGCTGTACAGTCAGTGTTTCATCGGCGAAACCGGTTCCGGGAAACAGACAGAGCAGGCAAAGGCCCCAGAGGCGAATTCTTTTCATTTATTGGCTTTCCATTCCATCATCAGGTCCAATCAAATACAGTAAGCGCTTCTCGGCCCTAAAGCAATGGACTATTTGCCGAGCCACTCCCAGGGCGGGGGGCAGCTGTCCGGGATTTTGGGGGTGAACCGGTCGGGGCCGGAGACCACCGGACGGTCCACGGCCTGTGCCAGGCCCATCAGCATGCCTCGAAACACCTGCTGATGAAAGGGGAACAGACCGTACCAGTAAAGAATGCCGCCCAGGCCCCGGGTCAGAAACCGGGAAAGGTAGAGCACATCGGTGACGCCGTTTTCCCGGGGCGTGATGCGGATGTCGAACAGGGCCTCACCCGGCAGCTTCATCTCGGCCAACAGCAGAAGGCGGTTCGGCGGGTCCATTTCCAGCACCCGCCAGAAATCGAGGGCGTCGCCCACCCCGAGCCGAACCGGGTCGCGTCTTCCCCGGCGCAGGCCGTATCCGCCGATGAGCCGGTCGGCCAGTCCTCGAAGCCTCCAGAGAATATTTCCGAAATAGTAGCCGGTGTTGCCGCCCATCCGGACCACCCGTTCCCAGATCTCCTCCGGTGTCGCCTGCAGCCGGACTCGGTAGCCGCATTCCATGATGGTGCCGCCGGTGTAGCCCTCGTCGCCGCAGTAGGTCCATTCCGGGGGCATCAGACATCCGGCGTCGGACCAGCAGGTGGGGACGGCCTGTTCCCGAACCCGTTTCAGGGCCAGGCGGACCGTCTCTCGGGCGGAAAGAAGCTGCTGGGGAATAATGGATCGAATCCGCTCCTCCCGGCAGACCGCCTCGTTTCGGAGCCCTTCCACCAGGGGGACGGCGATGGTTTTGGGGACCGGCGTCAGCATGTGGATCAGTAAGGCGCCGAATCCGGGAGAAATAAAGGGAACCGGAATGATCACCCGCTTGGGGAGTCCGGCTTCTTCGGCATAGATCTCGGCCAGATTCTGGTAGGTCAGGATCTCGGGGCCGCCGATATCCAGGGTCTGTCCCCGAACCGCGTCGTGCTCCAGGCAGCCTCGAAGGTAGTACAGAACATTTCGAATGGAGATCGGCTGGTTTAAGGTGCGGACAAAGGCGGGCGCCAGCATGAAGGGGAACCGTTCCACCGTATACCGCAGGATTTCAAAAGAGGCGCTTCCGGCCCCCAGAATCACCCCGGCCCGCAGATCGGTGGTGGGCACCGGCCCGGAGCCGAGAATTTCCGCCACCTCTTTTCGGGAAGCCAGGTGAGTGCTCAGTGCATGATGCTTGGCCTCGCCGAGGCCGCCCAGGTAGATGATTCGGTCGAGATCGGCGTCCGCTGCCGCGGCTACCATGTTCTGGGCGCCGATGCGGTCGGCCTCCACAAAATTCTTTCCGGCGGCGTTCATGGAGTGGACCAGATACAGAGCGGCCCGGCACCCCTGGGCGGCCCGCCGCAGGGAGTTAAGATCCAGAATGTCGCCTTCGATCAGCTCCAGCAATGGATGGCCGGACCAGGACCGGGCGTCCAGCTTGGCCAGGGACCGGCCCATGGCCCGGACCCGGTAGCCGGATTCCAGCAGCAGAGGGACCAGCCGCCCGCCCACGTAGCCGGTGGCGCCGATGACCAGAACGGGTTTCGATTTCATAGGGTATCCTCGTGAGAGATTTTTTTATATTCTATAGGATTATTTGGGTGAAAAGTCAACGCGGGGGAAAGCTGGAGACGGTGCGTTTTTGTCTTGAACTCTGATTCGTCTGATCATTATGATGGACTGTGGTGATGAGGGAAATCATCCATACGATTTCAACAGCGTTGGTTTTCAGGGAGAAGATGATGATTCAGGAAACGCGCATTCGAAAACTCAATTCAAAGGGGCTGCGTGCGGGGGACTATGTGCTTTACTGGATGCAGCAGTCTCAGCGGGCCGAATACAACCATGCCCTGGAATATGCCGTCGGCGAGGCCGATCGACAGGGATTGCCGGTGGTGGTGGTGTTCGGGCTGACGGATGCTTACCCGGAAGCCAACCTGCGCCATTACACCTTTATGCTGGAGGGGTTGAAAGAGACCCGGACCGCGCTGGCGGATCGAGGCATTCGCATGGCGATTCAACGGGGAGAATCGGATGAAGTGGCCTTGCGGGCCGGTGAAAATGCGGCACTGATCGTCTGCGACCGGGGGTATCTTCGGCATCAGATCGCCTGGAGAGAGAACCTGGCCGAAAAGGCGGGTTGCGCGGTGGTTCAGGTGGAAAGCGATGGGGTGGTGCCGGTGGAGACGGCCTCGCCCAAAGCCGAATACGCGGCCCGGACCTTTCGTCCGAAAATTCACAAACACCTGGCAAACTATCTGGTCTCGCTCCCGAAGAGCGAGCCTCGGAAATCCTCAATCGGGCTGGATATCGAAAGCATCGATCTATCCGATCCGGCGGCGGTGGCTGCGGAGATGTTCCTGGATCGCTCGGTGTCGGCGGTTTCCCACCATCTCAAAGGCGGCACGCCCGAGGCCAAGCGGCGATTCAGAGAATTCATTGCAGACCGTCTCGAACGGTACGGCGAAAACAGCAACCAGCCCCAGACCGATGATGTTTCCCATATGAGCCCCTATCTCCATTTCGGGCAGATTTCCCCCCTGTATCTGGCCCTGAAGATCAAAGCGGTGGAAAAGGAATTCCCGGAGGCCTCGGCCGACTACCTGGAGGAACTCCTGGTCCGGCGGGAGCTGGCGATCAATTTTGTTCATTACACCCCCGATTATGACCGCTTCAGTATGCTGCCCGGCTGGGCTCGGGAAACCCTCCTTGCCCACAAACCCGATGACCGGCCCCACCGGTACACCCGAAAGCAGATGGAGAACGCCGAGACCCACGACCCCTACTGGAACGCGGCCATGAAGGAGATGCGCCATACCGGGTTCATGCACAACTACATGCGGATGTACTGGGGAAAAAAGGTGCTGGAATGGTGCAATACGCCGGAGTACGCCTATAAAACCCTGCTTTACCTCAACAACAAATATTTCCTGGACGGGCGCGATCCCGCCTCCTATGCCAACGTAGGCTGGATCTTCGGGCTTCATGACCGGGCCTGGAAAGAGCGGGCGATCTTTGGTAAGGTTCGGTACATGGCGGCATCCGGATTGGAGCGAAAATGCGATATCGACGGATATGTCAGAAAAGTTGAGGCCCGCATTTCAACCCACCCCGGTGTTTAATTTCATTGAAAATCGAAGGAGCGGCATGTTTGATCAGGAATGGCAAAAAGAGAAGTATGAAGAGGTATTTGAAACCACCATTCGGCAGGCCCGGATTCAGCGGGAAATGGACCCGAATTTCCGGTTGGATGATATCCGCGCCCGATTAAAAGACCTCTACATTCGGGAGGGCCACGGCTGGGAAGGAAAGGGGATCGTCATCGAAATCGTCGAGGCGGCCACGATCGCAGCCTATGAGCATCTATTGGCCGAATGGGGCCAGGATGGATCGATCGGTAAGATTCTGTAAAAACTGAAATGCAAGGAAGCGCTTGAAATCGTGTGCGCTCCCTTGCATCGCCTGTCGTTTATGTCCATGCGAGGGGGGTCATCCCCCGGGCCGTTTGGTTAAACGGTCGCCTGGGGTTTGGGGATCTCATAGCCGTCCGCTTCCTCGGTGGAAAGCAGTTCGCTGTCCAGATCCTTCCCCTGTAAGTCCGCATAGGCGTTGGATTCGCCTTCCGGAGTGGTCCGGATGGGGAACTTGAACCGTTTGATGGTTCCGTTGCGGAACTTGCATGTCCACATCACGTCCTCGGTGCCCATCATCGGCATGATGCTGCTTCCCAGCGGAACGAAATCCGCATAGCCTCTGACTTCGATGGCCTGGGTGGGGCAGATTTTGACACAGGAGAAACATTCCCAGCACTGATCCGGTTCCTGGTTATATGCCTTCATGGAATTGGGTTCCAGGACCATCAGGTCGTTGGGGCAGATGTACATACAAGCGGTTTTCTCGCCGCCCTTGCAGCCGTCGCATTTCTCATTAATGACAAAACTCGGCATTAAAAATACCTCCTTAGGGTTTGGATTGGGACCTCGCCACCCGGCGTTCGGCAAGGGGCGAAGTCGTTTTAAACAGTTAAAAAATAAGGACCGTACCGGGTATGTCAAATCGATGCTCACCGTTCATGAAAATTGAAAATAGCCCTTGAAAACCGGTCCGAAATATATTACAAGTGTTCCCGATGCAGGCCAGTAGCATAGCTGGTTAATGCGACGGACTCCAAATCCGTAGATCGAGGGTTCGAATCCTTCCTGGCCTGCCAAAGATTTCAAGGGGTTAGCCGTTGTTCGGTTAGCCCTTTTTTTGTTTCTGATTCCGAATTGCTGCCGCGGCCGTTGCTTCCTTCCCGAACGGGGAAGCGGATGGAAACTTCAAGAGCCTGGAAGCCCCCCAAGAAGAGATCTCTGTCGGAGGCAGTTCCGACTGCATTCCTATCCTTTTGGTGATTGACAGCTGGAAAAAGAAGACCTAATAAAAGACCATAGAAAAGCGCTTTAAATTCTTTTTAAATGGTGTTGCCATGCTGAAAAAAATTCATGCCGGCCTGGCGGTCAGTATCAGTGAACTGAAACGCAATCCCCAGGCGGTGATCGACGATGCTCGGGGAGAAGCGATTGCCCTTCTCAACCGGAACCAGCCGACTGCCTACATTATCCCGGCTGAGACTTACGAAATGCTGATGGAATTGGCGGAAGACATCGAACTGGCTGGAATCATCGAGCAGCGTAAGGGCGAAAAGCCGAATGCCATCGAAGTAAACCTCGATGAATTATAAACTGAAGTTTGTGCCGAGTGCATT
>JBKHDE010000081.1:0-17613 GCA_046541495.1 Desulfococcaceae bacterium | reverse complement strand
AGATATTGTATCATGATCAGGTTTTCCCCGGCCTGCGCCTTGAGACTCGCCCCTGAATGGCGCAACAGATGGGGGCCCTGTTTTCGCTTGATCAGGCCGGCTCGCCGAAGTGCACTGCTGACAACGGCATGAACCTGCCTCGATGTCAGCGGTTTGCCATGTGTGGAGAGAAACACCCAATCCAGATCCTCGTTTTTGTATTCCACCCGCATTTCATACCAGTTCAGGAATTGATCCACGATTTCCCCGCTGATCGGAATTCGATCCACTTTTCCCCGTTTGCGCGTCACCCAAATTTCTCCCGAAGCCAGTCGAACATCATCCATCTTTAACTGAATCGCCTCCGAGACCCGCAGGCAAATATCGGTAAACAGGCTGAACAGAAGAAGATTGCGATCAACGGTTTTCCGGGATGCATGCCCGGCTTCATTCTGATAAAGCCGCTCCAATTCCTCGAAATTCAAGTAATCGGTTTTAGGCAAATATACTTTGGGTTTTTCAATTAGGGCGGCGTAATTATCGATTAATAATTCTTCTCTTACCAGATAATCCAAAAATCCGGAAAGAATATACATAATGTGAGATCGAGTGGATTTCGCGACTTTTAAAGAATTCAAGTAGGAGATGATTAAATTCTTGTGAATCTCATGAACCAATTCGATTTTATGGGTTTTACAGAAAGCAGCAAATCTATTCAGTTCATATCTACGATTACGAATTGAAGTGGAGCTTAAACTTCCAATAGCATTCATTTCCTTGAAATACACTTCTATGCTTTGGAATATATCCATATTTTCTTTTAAATTATATATATCGCTCATTTTATACCAATATTCATTAAAAAGCAAATATTTGTCTTTTACCGTGAGTAACTACAGAACGCTCTACCATAAAAAGCACAATAGTAAAAGTGCATCTCGGGACTGAAAACTTCCTTATCCAAGCTTGATCCGATCTTCAAAATGGAATAATGCACATTTTAATACCGCAATATTTAACTATTGCGTTGTTTATAACAACATATTAAAAGAAAATAAGAATTAATATTTCCTGCAACCGGACTCCCCGGAGTTTATTTCCCGTTTCCGGAAATAAACTCGTGGATACTTTCTCCCAAGTGATTGTCAAAAACCTTCTATTTTGCTATATTTAATTGCAGGAACACCATTTACGCCAGTTCCATCGGTTTCCCTGTATTAACCGCCTATAACCCACCAACGGGAGAAATCAGCCATGGCTCGAACCAAATTCCATGTTACGCCTGAATCCGGCAGAATGGCCATTACCTTGAACAAACGTCAGCTGAAAGAGTTCAAGAAAATGGCGATTGAATTTGAAATGTCTATTGATGATATTTTGCAAATTGCGGTCGATTCTTTTATTAAACGATATCAAAGCATCGAATCGGAAAAATTAGATAAAAAAGGGATCGAATCGCTCTTGGAATAAATATTTCCGATTTAAATTCCTTTTGTCACTTAAATGGCGAACTAAGCCTATTTTCCCTCTGAATTTATTTTATGCTCCTTTTTTTCTTCGTCATGGATTTTTTGAAAATATTCAGCAGTGGGCTTTATAAATAAGAAAAAGGCGGATGAAGCAAATAAAAGGCCCGCAATACCCAAATATAGACCGGATTGGACTTTACCTGCTTGTAGCAGCGAATAAGAGGTCGGAAGTATCTGAAGTATTGCAAAAATGTTCGCCAAGATCACCAGTGTTCGTGCCCATTTATTCAGCGTAAAAATACAGGTGCATGCGATAAAACCGCCGACAAACAGCCTACGAAGTAAATAGCCGTCAAAATTTATCAAATAGAGCACCATCAGGAACCAAATCCATGCTGCGAACAAAAGCATGATTCCATTTTTTAAACTGTTCGGATAATGTTTAAATTGTCTTGCATTGTCCAAAATCTTCATAATTTTCCTTTCAGAGTCTGTTATAGGTATATATTCGAATATTCTGTAGTCTGTTTCCGTTTTTCCACTTTAACGACCTAAGTAAAGCTATTTATCTTTTGAAAAGCGGGGACTTCAAAATACGACGCTTGGGTCCAGATGGGGTGTTACCGGGGCGAATATAAAGAAAGCCCCCTCACGTGTCAACTGAAAGCGCTTCAGCTAATAATTTTATGCTCGATCAGCATTTTTTTATTCCATGCGCATTTGAATTGCTCGAACCCTTCTGAAGCGCAATGCAGACGAATGAACTATTCCCGACCACCGGTTCTGAACTTTACAGATTTGTAATCAACGCTTTCAGATTCGGATGGTTGCTGATGCTGTAAAAAAAGAGCAATAGTCCCCCGACTCGCAGCAAGCGTTTGGTGGAACTGCTCACCCGCCAGGGGGGAAGAAGGGAGGCGACCAGAAAGCCACCGCAAGTGAAAAAAGGGATCAAAAATTTCCCGTTCCCGGCTTTCCAGGCCAGCATCAGGGTAATCACATACAAATACCCCGTTAAAGCCACAGCCACTGCTTTGATGCGGCGATGACCCCGGAACAGGGCATACCCGACGGCCGGCAGGATCAACAGAAAGGCAAACGGGCCGAACCATGCCACATCCCTATTCTGATAGCGAGTCAATACAAAGGGCTCAGCCGCCCCTCGGGTCCCCACCCACGGCTTTAAAAATCGATCATATCCGCTTTGAAACTGTTCCGACAAACGAACGCCCATGGTCCATTTCCATAAATAATCCAGGGGCGGTATCGGGTCGGCGCTTTCAAAAAAATAGCGGGTCAGATTGCCGGCGGCCCCGATCAGCCCGTCCTGGTTCTCCTGGTATACCGGTCTCGTCCCCGGTTCTGTAAAATCGGGCCTTCCATAGCGCAGACCTCCTGAAAAGATCAAGGCGGATACAATCGCAAGCCCCAACCCCAAAGGCCGGGCCAGGATGAAACCGCGCCAGAATCGGGCGCCGTGCCGCCGAATCAACAGGACGATCGCCAGCAGCAGTAGAATAATCGGAAAAATCCACCCGACAGGATCATCGGTAACCCCGAAGGCAATCCCCGGCAGGAGAAGAGCGATATCTCTCCGGTTCGGCAGTTCGATCAACCGGTGAACGGCAAGCAGGCCGAAAAGGCCGGCCGCCGCCGGAACCAGGGTTTCCGCCGGTGAAAAGGACTGGTACACCAGTTGCGGCATGCCGATCACCACCAGGGTGACGGTGAAAGCGGTGGAAGGCCAGGAGTATCGCCGGGACAGCGAATAGGTGGAAAATGCAATGGACAGATACATCAACAGACCGAGAATTCTCGAGACCGTATTCGGATGCCAGCGTTGATAAAAGAATGAAAGTGAAGAACCGGCCCTCGGATTTGACACTCCATCCGGCAGGCTTTGAATGTCCATGGAAAGATCAGGTACGGGAAAGGTGAAAGAGAGCGAGCCGGCCGGGTTTTCTCCAGCCGGCACAAGGAGCAAACCCATGAACAGAAGCAACCACCCGAGAACCAAGACGAATGATCCCAACGGATAGGTGAAGACAAAGAATTTCAGTATTTTCAGGGATTCCCTCCACCGGCTTCGCTGCACCGTCAAGACGGAGACGGCTCCACAAACCAGGATGCCTTCCCCCAACACCATCCATTCCGGAATGCCGAACAGGTCGACGATATGCAAAAGCAGGGATATCAGCATCAAGCCCGTGATGATGCCGTAGGCGGCCGCCTCTGCGAAGGTGTACCGACGGGTGCGAAAGAAAATGAAGCCGGAAAGGCACAGCCCCCCGATCTCCACGGCCATTCCCAGCGTCATGGAAGACCATTCCGGAGCGGTCATGGACCCTTGTCGATCTTTTCGGGGTCCTCCGTCGGGTCGGGTCGGGAGGCCGCTTTTTCGGCTTTGAGGTGCGCTACGATTTCAACCATGAAATCCCGCATCTCCCGGGCGATTTCCAGACATTCGTCGCAATACACTTTTTTGCGCATCTTGCCGTGGGCCTCGATCTGGTGCCAGTACCAGCGGCCGTACGGGGAGCCCTTGCAGAATTTATGGCCGGTATACTCCGAAATGGGACAACCGATGCAGATGAGCATGTAAAAAATCCGGCACGGCGGGCAATCCAGAACGCCGCCGTCGGTGCTCTTGCCGGCGATGATGCGCTCCCATTTTCGAACGGAAGCTTCCATAATGCGGATCTTGTTCATACTGCCTCCCTTGACCAGGCTAGGGTTGGATGGTTTTCCAGAACCGGCGATGAACATGAAAACACCGGGAAACCGCCCGCGCGACCTGTTTCCGGTGTTTTTTGGAGGGCGGTTCGGACAGATCACTGCAGGTCAGTCCGGAAAGCTCGGAGACGACCGCCCGCACACAGTCTCCGAGCACCGACACATTGTACCCCCCTTCAAGGCCCAATACCAGTCTTCCCCGGCAGCAACGGTCGGCAATCCGCATCAGAGACCGGGTCAGGCCGGCGAATCCGAGCGGCGTCATGCGCATTCCGCCCAGCGGGTCCTCCCGATGGGTATCGAATCCGGCGGAGACCAGAATCAACTCCGGCGCAAATTCCAGGGCCATAGGAACCAGCACAGTCTCAAAAAGCATCCGGTATTCCGAATCCCCCAATCCTTTGGGAAGGGGAATGTTCACCGTATAGCCTTCACCGGGCCCCCGTCCGATCTCCGTGAACACCCCGGTACCCGGAAAATGGGGGTATTGATGAAGGGAAAAAAACATCACCGAGGGATCATCCTCAAAAATGTGCTGAGTGCCGTTTCCATGATGAACATCCCAGTCGACGATGAGAATCCGGTTCAACCCCAGGTATCTGCGGGCGAACATGGCCCCGAGGGCGATGTTGTTGATCAGACAATAGCCCATGGCCCGGTTCCGTTCGGCATGGTGCCCCGGGGGCCGAAGCAGGACGAACCCGTTATCCAGTTCACCGGAAACGACCCGCTCGATCATCTCGCACATCCCGCCGGCGGCCAGCAGCACCGTTTCATAGGACCCGGGCGAGGTGAAGGTATCCGGCGTCAGCGCGCAGTGTTCCTTTCCGGCGGTCGCTGCCAGGGCCCCAAGATAATCCGGTGAATGGATGAGTTCGATTTCCGAGGGTTCGGCCCGACGCGGTTTGATCTCGGCGAAGCTGATTTCATTCATCAGATCCGCCAGGGCCGCATGGATGGAGAGAAGCCGGCCGGGATTTTCCGGATGGCCCTCGGCGGTAATATGATCCAGAAATCGCAGGTCCCGGACAATCCCGGTGCGAAGCGGCCGGGCAATCGTCATCGGATTCCGGCCTCATCGGGCAGGACCATCACCGGGCAGGCGATATGGCGAAGGACCGATTCGGTGGTGGACCCCATCCACAGCTTCTCCCACGGGTTATGAAAGCGAAGCCCCACCACCACCAGGTCCGACACCGAATTCCGAACATAGGCGACCATTCCTTCCCAGGGAACACCCGGCAGGACCGCCGTTTTCACCGGAATCTCTTTGCAATCCGATTCCGGAAGCAGAGACTTCAGCCGTCCTCGACGGTCTTCCCGCAGCACCTCCTGTTGTTCGCCGTATCCACCCCGAGTGGTATTCATGAGGGTTTCATCCATCGGGGATTCGAGAAAATGGACCAGATGGCATTCCGCGCCCGATTTTCGGGCGAATCGACAGGCAAAACGAACGGATTCAGCGGAACCGTTTTGAAAATCACACCCGACGATGATGCGCCGAAAGCCGGTGAATTCAACTGAAGCCTCCTTGTTCGAGAGCGGTTCAACATCTGTTTTCAAGGGCTTGCGCGGGTGAATGACCAGAAGCGGCTGATGGACGGTCCGGGCGAATTGCTCTACCACCGTTCCCGAAAGAATCCGCCTCAGGACCCCGACACCGTGGCTGGCGGTGATGATCAGATCGGCATTCAACGCATCCGCGGCCCGGTTTGCCGCCTCCACCGGGTGTCCGAAATCCACCCGCGGTTGCCAGTCGACCTGCCTTCCCTCCATCAGCCGTTCCATTTTTTCCCGGACCCGCCGAAGAACACGATTCTGGTCCGAACCTCTCACGGTATCGGCGGTGCCGTAGATCATATTTCGGGGAAAACAGACCGCGTGAAACAGATACAGCCTCGCTCCGAATTGTCGGGCAAGGACCTGCCCGTATTCCAGGGCGGCCTGAGAATAGGCGGAAAAATCGATAGGGATGAGGATGCTAGTCGGCATCGGAAGCCTTCCGGATCGGAAGTTCAAAAGAGAAGGTCGACCCCGCTCCCGGTTCGCTTTCCACCCATATGATTCCACCGTGATGTTCCACGATTCGGCGGGAGATGGAGAGCCCGAGGCCGCTGCCCGAAGGACGGGTCTTGTTCACATTTCGAATCTGATGAAACTTGTCGAAGATGCGTTTCTGATGCTCCGAGCTGATGCCGATGCCGTTGTCCTGCACATCCACCCGGACCTTCTGGTTGTCGTGGCTCAGGGTGATGTCGATGCGGCCCCGGTCTTCGTCGCAGAATTTCACCGCATTGGAGATCAGATTGAGCATCACCTGAATCAGACGGTCGACATCGCCCGGGATCTTCGGCATCGGTGCTTCGG
The DNA here is from genome assembly GCA_046541495.1 of Desulfococcaceae bacterium. Lineage (GTDB taxonomy): Bacteria > Desulfobacterota > Desulfobacteria > Desulfobacterales > Desulfococcaceae > JAABSQ01. The sequence continues at coordinate 11,065 of JBKHDE010000081.1, read as the reverse complement.
GTTGATGGATTCGAACCGCCGCCCCCTTGTCCCGAACCAGCTGGTCGGTTCTGGAGACGGCCTCGGATACCACTTCACAGAGATCCACCGGTTGCATCTGCCATTCCATGCGGCCCGATTCCATTTTCTGAAAATCGAGAACCTGGTTGATCAGACGGGTCAGCCGTTCGCTCTCCTTGATGATGATCCCCAGAAATTGCCGGTGCTGATCGGGATCAAGATCTTCGGTATCATGCAGAATCTCGGCGATGGAGCGCACCGAGGTAAGCGGGGTGCGCAGTTCATGGGTGACGGTGGAGATGAATTCATCCTTGAGCCGGTCCAGCTCCTGAAGGCGTTCATTGGCCGCCTTCAACTCGGCGGTGGTTCTTTCCAGCTCCTTGCTGTAGATGATCACCTGCCGGGTTTCGTCCAGAATATTCATGACCTCTTCGATGCCGAGGGATTCCTCCTTGACCACCGAGGCCACCATCACCCGGGCCGAGGCCGACCCGATGGCCCCCGAAAGGAGCTTTTCCGCATAGCTGATAAGGTCGTCATCCGCGGTCAGCGATTTTTCCCAGTCGAGTCGGTGGGAGTCGGCGTATTGGGAGAGGAGCTCCCGGGTCCGTTGTTCTCCCAAAAACCGCTCCAGAAGTGATTTCAAGTCGGGCACCGAGGCGGTCCGCCGCCAGGTGAACTCTTCCCGGGGCTTGAAAACATCCACGAAAAGGGCGGCCTGGGTATGCTCCATGGGGCTGGGCCGGGTAAAAAGGGAAACCCCGATGTAGCCCCCCAGGTTGACGAACATGGACCAGAACACCGCATGGGCCACGTTGTTGAACCCCTCCAGGCCGAAGAGTTGAAAGGGCCGCAGCAGGGCGATTCCCCAGGGCCCTTCGGTGACGAATTCCGAAGAGAGCAGTCCGGTCTGAACCAGAGAAGGCAAAAAAAGCGTGTAGGCCCAGACCAGAAACCCGGCCACCATTCCCCAGAGGGCCCCCAACCGGGTGCCCCGCTTCCAGAAAATGCCTCCCAGAATCGCCGGCGCAAACTGGGCCACCGCGGCAAAAGAGACCAGTCCGGTGGAAACCAGGGGATAATATTCTCCGATAAACCGAAAATAGGTATACCCCAAAAGCAGGAGGACGGCGATGCCGCTTCGCCGAATCCCCAGAAGCAGACCGCTCATATCCCCCCGTTGGGAGATCTTGGAAAAGGGCAGCCGAAGCAGAACCGGCATGACCAGTTCGTTGCAGATCATGGTGGAGAGCGCCACCGTCTCCACGATCACCATGCCGGTGGCGGCCGAGGTGCCGCCGATGTATGCCAACAGGGCGAGGCCCTCCTGATGAACCGCCATGGGCAGGGTCAATACAAAGGTGTCCGCGTCCACGGTTCCCTCTGGAAACTGGAGCAGCCCGCCCAGGGCCACCGGTAGCACGAATATGTTGATGGCCAGCAGGTAGACGGGAAACAGCCAGATGGCCTTGTTGAGATGGTCTTCGTCGATGTTTTCCACCACCGCCACATGAAACTGCCGGGGGAGAAAAACCACCGCCGTCATGGAGAGGAAAATATAGATTCCCCAGTCGATATAGGCCCCGGTGCGATCCTCCATGATCATTAGGCCCCGGAATTCGGGGGCTGCGCGGGCCTTTTCAAACAAATCCCCGAAGCCGCCGTACAGGCTGTAAGTGATAAAAATACCGATGGTAAGAAAAGCGATCAGTTTGACCACGCACTCGAAGGCGATGGCCGCCACCATGCCTTCATGGCGTTCGGTGGTCTCCAGATGCCGGGTGCCGAACAGGATCGAAAACACCGCCAAAAGAACGCTCACGTAAAAGGCGGTGTCCTCGAACACCGGCACCTCGGCGAATTTGCGGGGCATGAGGATCTCGGGATATTCTTTGATCACGAGATAACTGGTGGAAATGGCCTTGAGCTGAAGCGCGATGTAGGGCACGATGCCCAAAACCGCGATGACCGTCACCACTCCGCCCAGAATAGTGCTCTTGCCGTAGCGGGATCCGATGAAATCGGCGATGGAGGTGATGTGGTGGATTTTGCTGATGCGAATGATCTTTCGCAGGATCAGCCATCCCAGGGCGGCCATGAGGGTGGGGCCGATATAGATGGTCAAAAAGCCGGGGCCGTCCCGAACCGCCCGGCCCACACTGCCGTAAAAGGTCCAGGCGGTGCAGTAGACAGCCAGAGACAGGGCGTAAATATACGGATTGCCGACGATGGAACGGCCCATCTCGGCATGTTTGTCCCCGAAATAGGCGATGGCGAAGAGAAACCCCATGTACCCGAAGGAAAAAAAGAGTATGGTGGCGGTTTCTAACATAGGTCCCCTGTTTCAGCGGTGATCGGCGCCCTTTCGCTCCTTGATTCGGGTGACCAGGGCGGCCGAAAGGATAAGGAATACCCATACGCAGAAGATATAGAAATAGAGGAAGGGGACCCCGAACACCAGGCGATTCAGGCTGAACAGGGAAAGCAAGGGGTAATTGAAAAGCAGCCAGCCGAGCAGGAACAGAGCGGTCAGCCGAGCGGTTTTTTTGCTGTCGGCGGTCACAGCAGGGAAGACCCGGTAAATTCAAATTCCATTTTGCCCTGGAATTTCTCGATCCGTTTAAAAATCTCCTTGAGCATGGTCTGCTCGATTCGGGAAAGCTTCTTGGGGTTGATGTAATTGTCCGGTTCCCGGTTCTCCTCGATGACCGCCGTGACCTGCCGGACGAATCGAAGCTGCATCAGAAATCCGTAGGCTTTTTCCAGGTCATTGTATTCCTCTTTTGAGAGCCCCTTTTTCAGATGAATCTGATAAAGCCGTTCCAGGGTGTTGGTCTCCTCGATTTGGTTTTTCAAGGCATAAATTCGGGCAAAGTCGACAATGGGCGTCATGGCGCTCTTGATATCGAACTGATTCCGATGCCGTCCCTTGGATTCCACCACGAAATTCCTGAAAAAACCGATGGGCGGCCGGAAATGAAGACCGTTTTCAGTTAGATGGCGAAAAAACCCGGCCCATCCGCCCAGTGAATCGAAAAGGAACTTGCGAAGTTCGGAAACAAGATTCATATCCCCGTAGGCCCCTCTGAAATCGAAAAAGATGCTGGAATCGCGCAGGTCCTCGGGGCTTGCGGCATGAATCCATCCGTTGAAATAGTCTTTCCACTGGGAAATCGGCTGACACCACCGGGGATTCTTGGCCATGATGCCGCCTTCACAGAAATCATACCCGACCTGGTCCAGCCAGGTGCAGACCTTGTCGCCGAATTTCAGAAAATAGTCGTTGACCTCCTTTTTTGAAGATTCCGGCACATTTTCATACACAATCGCGTTGTCCTGATCGGTCTTCAGGGTCTGCTCCTGGCGGCCTTCGCTGCCCATGATCATAAAGACGAAGCGAGCCGGGGGCTCGCCCATATCCTCCAGAGCGAAACCGATCAGTTTTTCCAGAATCACGTCGGAGACGGTCGTGACCAGCCGGTTCACGTTTTCGGCCTTGACCCCGCCCTGAATCAGGCTTCGAAGCACCCCGGGAAGCTGCTTTCGAATGCCGATAATGCCGCTGATATCTTTGGCAAAGGAGATCTGACGGGTCAGAAAGAAGGGGGATTGCCCCTGAGCGGTCAGCAGATCGTTATTGGTGATCAGGCCCACAACCCCCTCTCCGTCGGTCACCGCCAGATGCTTGATATTGTGGTGCATCATGGAAAGCATGGCCTCGAAGGCCAACGCCTGAGCGGAAATGGCGCACAGAGGCGTCGACATAATCTTCGAAACCGGTGTTTGCGGATCGACCCCCGGAGCGATGACTTTTCTTCTCAGATCATTGTCGGTCACCATTCCGATGATCTCTCCGCCGGAATTCCGAATGAAAATGGAACTGGACTCCTTTTCAGACATCAGCCGGGCCGCTTCCTGAATCGAGGTCTCCCGGGTACAGTCCAGGATATCTTTTCGGCAGAGGGTGTCGACCGATTGGTTCAGAAACTGGCCCGAGTCCTCCCGGGGCAGCATGGTTTTTCGAATAAAGGCGGCATAGGACCGGTCAAGCATTCGTTTGCCGAATGTATCGGTGAAAAATTCGGAAAAGGCTTCGAATTCATCACAGAGTTCCAGAAATCGGTCTTTGGGAAGAATATTGAAAAAGGTATCCTCGGTGATCTCCAGGGTACGGACGGCGATGCCATCGTTGAGGAGCATGGAAATGCCCCCGTACATGTCTCCCTCGCTCAACATTCCGAGGAGTTTCTTCTGGCTTTCTTCCTGGAAATACCGTTCGGCAGCCCCTTTCTGAATGATGTAGAGATATTCGACTTTCGATTCCCCCTGAACGAACAGAATCGTCCCCTTGGAATAGCGCACCACGGAAAGTTTTTCCGCGACGCACTCGACGGTCTGTTCAGGCAGAAATGAGAACGGAGCGATATTGGATAGGAACTGAAAAGCCTGGCCCGATGCAATGATTTCGGCATAGGAGGCATCGTGCATCCGTTCACTGAAGATTTCGGCAAAATGCCTGTAGAAAAACTCATACCGAGAGCAGAACTCCAGAAAAACCTCCTTGGAAAGGGCGATCACCGAGGTGTCTTCCTGAACCTGAACGTGACGCACCGAAACCGCGCGGTTCATCAGGATGGAGATGCCCCCGAAGATCCCGCCTCTTTCCAGGACAACCGGCTGCTTCTTCTCCCCGTCCTCTTCGAAAAACAGCTCCAGCTCTCCGGTTTCGACGATCAAAATGCGATCGATGGGGGTGCGGTTCTGAGCAGCCAGAACGGTGCCCCGAGGGTATTCTTCACGCACCGCCTTGGCGGCGATTTCTTCCCGGTCTTCTTCTGGCAGGGAAGCAAATGGCGGCGTTTCCTTCAATAGATCGGGTATGGTCGTCCTGTCGTCCATGGGTACCTCGATAAAGTCGGCCGGAATCAGTATTTGAGTCTGGCGTAATAGGTCTTTTGTGATGCCTCCCGGGCTTCTTTGAGGGTATAGATCCCTTTATTGGCCAGGAGTCGAATCAGTTTCAGAAAAAGCTCGGCGGTGGTCCAGGCATCCCCCAGAGCGGTATGGCGTCCCACCACTTTGATGCCCATTCGGTGGGCCGCCGATTCCAGGTTATGGCTTTGGTGAATGGGATGAACCACCGCCGAGAGCAGAAGGGTATCCAGAACCGGGTTGATGAAGCGAATCCCGGTGGACTCCTCCTTCATCTGAAGCATGCGCATATCGAACGCGGCATTGTGAGCCACCATGACGGTATTGCCCACAAACCGATGAAACGCCGGCAGTACCGTCTCGATGGTCGGTTGTCCTTTCAGAACTTCCGGCTGAATTTGATGAAATTTGATCGACTCCCAACTCAGTTCCCGCTGGGGGTCTACCAATTGGTCGAATTTTTCATCCCGAAGAATGCGACCGTTGACGATCCGCACGGCGCCGATGGAGATGATTTCATCCCCTCCCTGAGGATTCAGCCCGGTGGTCTCGGTGTCGAAAACCGTGTAAGTCAGCTCGGACAGGGATTGATGGTCCACCTCGCTGGTTTGACCGGCCTGATTAAAAAGATCGAAATCATAGAATTCCGGTCGGCTTTCCGAAAGAATAGCCAGGTGCCGTATCTGTTCGGATGCCGGAATATCGTGAACCGGCAGGGAGAGTCGAAAATAGGAAAAGCCGTTCTTTTCCCGGTCCGAATAGGTCCAGATCTCGGCATCGTGGTGTCCGACCACATCCTTCAGGGTGAGGGGAATCATGTCTTCGTTCACCTTCAATATCATGGTCTCCCATTTTCGCAAGGTGCCGAGTCGGATCGGTTCTCCCCGCCATCCGAAATCCAGAACGGCATACCCTCCTTTCCGGGTCAGAGAACAGTTGAAGTGGTCGACCTGAACATCTTCTTTCAAATGATGAAGCACGAAAAGCATCGACAGAAGCAGAGAGTAATTGTCTATTTTAATGTTTTCTTCACAGTCGCAATGGATGAGGTCAATGGTCACCCCGAGGGTCTCTTTCGCCCTTCGGGTAATGGCCTGAATGAAATCCCCGGTGGTCAGGGTCACCAGGGGCCATTGGGTTTTGATGAAGTCGGAATAATCGAACCATTGGTTATTGAGGAGTTCACTTAAACCCCGGGCTTCATCATGGACAATGGAATAGAACGATCGCCGCTGTTCCGCTTCCATTCCGGGATACTCCAGGAGCAGTTCCGCTGCGGAGCGGATGCTGGAAACCGAAGCCCGCATGTTTTTGGTGAGAGATCGAAGCTGATTGTTGACCTCTCGGTCCCGTTGAATCTTTTCAGTGATATCCCGAAAAATTAAAATGAATCCTGAGAAAATTCTCTCATGATCCAGGACCGGAACCGCCTCCACTTTTAACAGGGCGTGATTCCGGCTCACCATGACGAAGAACGAGGCGGCATTGGGAGATTTCCGTTCCAGTTTCAGGTGGATTTCGTTCAGGGCATGTTCAATCAGGTTCTTGTCGAGGATATCATATACGGTTCGCCCCAATCCCACATACCGGTCTGATTGACAGCATTCTCCGCGCTTGTCGAATGATCCCTCTTTTTGGTTTTCACCCAATACCGCCTTGGCCCGACGGTTGTACAGAATGATTCTGCCCCGGGCGTTGCAGATCAGAACCCCTTCCGGCAGTTCGGACAACAGGCCGGCGAAAATGTTTTTTTCCGATTCGACATCGGCCTTGGCCCTTTCGATTTTCTCCCGGATATTGTTTTTGATCTCCCGGTATCGTTCGGCATTCTGATTGATGATCCTGGAGAGCCGAATCACATCCTTGCCGCCGTCGATATTGACGCGGTGCCCCGGATTGACGGAACACATCAAAGAAGCTTCATCGGCGAGCTGCCCCAGCGGAATGATGTAAAAGCGGAAAAACCAGTCGAGGGTAAGGCCCAAAACAGCAAAGACCAGAAATACGGCGGTGAACAGATATCCGAAATTGGCTTTAAAGACTTGGATGAGCAGGGCTTTCTCGTCCGGAGGGAGCGGCTGCCAGAAGAGCCAGGCCATGGCGACGGAAACGATCAGAACGAACCCGATGGAGACGATGACCCACCAGAAAAATTTATTTTTGGGGCTCATCGGAGAGAAGATCTTTGACGCATTCGATCACTTCCGCATTGGAAAAGGGCTTGGTGATATAGGCATCCCCGCCCATGGACATTCCTTTGGAAATATCCATGTCCCGTCCCATGGCGGTCAGAAAAACGATTTTAACCTCCCGCCAGTCGGGATGGTTTCGAATCACCTGACACACCTCGAACCCGTCCATCTGGGGGAGCATGATGTCCAACAACACGAGATCGGGCGCAAACGTGGAGAGGGCCTCCATGACCGCTTCCCCGTTTTCCACCGCCATCACCTCATAGCCGTTTTTCTCCAGAAGAAATCGAATGGGTATCAATATGTTGGGCTCGTCTTCCACCACCAGAATTTTATGTGGCATGGATCCATTCACCCTTTCATCATTTGGTTCATCGAAAGAACCGGGCCGTTAACTGAACAGCGGTTTACCGAAAAACCCGACAAAGGTGAAAATGATAAACCCTAAAATCACCAGAATCATGGTCAGTGTATAGTATTTTTGAAAAACATCAAACCGCCGGTCTTTTCGGTGGTAAAAAACACTACGGCAACATTTTTCACACCAGCTTTTTTCTTTTTGAGTAATGAAGGAATGACCGCACTTGCAGGTGACTTCCTTTTCGGACAGCGGGTTCTGCATTATTAAATGCCTCTCCTTTCCGGTTTTCACAATGGGGTTTCATATTTTTGAACAGGCGGTATCGTCCCCCTTTTCGCAGGCGATTTTGACCAGTTTCCAGTCTTCGAATTCATACCGCCCGACGATTTTATCGCTGAACCGTTTGAGGGCGCCTCTTCTTTCCCGAGCATACTCCGAGAGATACCACCACCATTTCTCCCCGTAAAGAATTTTATGGGCTGAATAATCCCTTCGGTCGATGAGTGAATCGACTTCGATCTGCTCAATCCCGAAGTCGTTGTATTCGGGCCCGAGCAGCAGGCAGGCCGCGATAATGTCCCGGGAATGGTTTTTAAGGACCACTTTTGAATACAGCTTGGACAGGGCGATCGGTTTGGCGTCGTACCGAAGGATCTTGGCGATATTGATCATTTCTTCATTTTTAAAAATGTGCAGCTCTATGTCACACCCGTAATCCTTGGATTCGACCGCGAAAGGCACACTGTTTCCCACCATCAGGATATCCATATCCCCGGGAACGGCGTCCAGGGAATATCCGGCCAGATACCGGGCCATGGAACCGAACAGCAACACCGCATTCGGGTGGTATCCCGTCAAATCTTTCGTCAGTTCCCCAACCGCATGTTGTTTCGATTCGATGCGCGAAGAGGCTTCGGATCCGCCTGTTCCGGATTTGATGGAAAAATAATTGAATGCCACGGCCTAGCGCCTTCTGCGGATCCGGGCCGGAAAATCGGATTCTTCAGCCCCGGATTCATAAAAGAACCGGCCGGAAGGGATACAAACGAATGGCGCCCCTGCCGGCCGGATAAATCAAGATTTATAAGACTATCCCCAGAGTCCCCAGCTGAACGAGGAGACAAAAAGGATGCAAAAGATGAAAATTCCTGCCATCCAAGCGTCTTCTTTCTTCATGATGATTCCTCCTGAACTGTTGAGGTTTAGACTTCTTTGACCACGATATTCTGTTCGGTGTCGGCCCGCTGAATCTGGACCTCGTTGGTGGTGGCCATTTCAGCCTTGAAGCAAAGCCCCCACATCATGACGATGCCCAGAATCCACCAGAAGATCTGCCAGGACCAGAGCGGCGGAAATCCGGCGAAGGAGAAGGCGTTGTTGCCGATAATACAGGCGGGTCCGATGGCGAAGAAATACCATACGGGGACGACGATCTTCATGGCCTTCCGCCATTGCTTGCCGGATTCGCTGGGCGCATCCACATCGTCGAGCCAGTCGCGCATCTCTTTTTGCCGGTCGACGGTTTCCTGGGAATCCTTGACGCCGAGTCCCTTGCAGAGATAGGCGACCACCAGGCCGGTAAAGGTGCCCCAGAATGCGCAGTGCATGGAGAGCGGACTGGGCCACACCTTAAAGGTCAGAAATACCGCGATCATACCGGACAACACACCCGCAACGGCACCGACGGAGGGGATTCGGAACCCCCAGATGACGCCCAAAAGAAGCACGTACATGACGAATCCGAAGGCGGTGGCCAGGGCCCCGAGAATAACCAGGGCCGCGGTCGACGTCATTCCGACGACCAGCGCCAGGATGGTCAGCACGGTGGCCAGAAGCCGGTTGACCCAGATCTGCTCGGCATCGCTTACGTTTTGGTTTTTAATGTATCGCCAGTAGACATCCCGCAGCAGAATCGATCCGCCGGTTCCGATGTAAGGCGCGGCGGTGGAGTGAATGGCGGCGATGGCGCCCATGAAAACGACCCCCAGCATGACCGGCGGCAGGAAGCGTTGCATCAGCAGCGGCACCACCGATTTATCGGTCAACCCCTGAAAGGCTTCGATGCCCTGAAGCTCCAGAATTTTAGCGCCCATGCCCTGGAAAGCGGTGAAGAAAAACAGCGCGAAACCGACCACGAAGGTGGACATGAAGGCCTGCTGCCATGCCAGGGGTTTGGGGGATTTAATGCCGAAGGTCCACATGGTGAAGGCCGGCGAGGACTGAATTCCCATCAGGGCGAACATATAGGTCAGGATCATCACGGCGGTCCATCCCGTCTCCCCTTCGGCACCTCCCAGGCCGAAATTGATCACTCGGGGCACATCTACAAACCGTGATTCCAGTTCGTTCACGCTTGCTGAAAACCCGCTCCAGCCGCCGAATTCCGGATGTTGAATAACGAAAAAGCCGAGAAGTATGATGCCGCCCACCAGGAGCAGGAACTGAATGACCCCGACCCAGGTGCTGGCCTTGAGACCGCCGGTACAGACATAAAACCAGACGATAAAGGAGAGAAAAATAGCACCGAATTTGAACGGAACGCCGGCGATCACATTGAACAGGGCGCCGGCCGCCATCAGCTGAACCGCGGAATAGAAAATCGAATAGAGGACCGCCGTGGTGACCACCAGCCAGCGGATCGCCTCGCTGTTGAAATAATAGGCATACATATCACCGGGGGTGATGAACCCGTACCGTTTTCCCAGCAGCCAGGTTCGTTTGGAAAAAAAGGTCCCGGTGATCGGAATGGTGAGAACATAAAAGGATGCAAAGGCATAGGCCAATCCATCCCGCCAGATCAGACCCGGATGGCCGATGAAGGTCCACCCGCTGAAGGATGCGGCGGTGGCGGCCATCAAAAAGGCGGCAAAGGGGATCGACCGCCCGGCGATGGAATAGCCCGAAGAGGTTTTTTCGGTGAAATACCCCTTCAACCCCCAATAAAAACAGTAAATAATGTAAAGTCCAAGGAAAACGTAGACCCAAGTGGTTCCAGCCATTTTACCCCCTCCTGTGAGAAGCGTCTATAGATAAATGGATTCGGTTTTCAATCTACCCGCATCGGCTTTCCCGCCGCTCTTATCACCACCTTTCTTTCTTCAAATTGGTTTGAATTGAATATACTCAAATCTTCCTTCGATTTAACCGCCGTGATTCATGTTTCCAATTCCTTCAATTTATTTGATGCACTCCTCAAAGGATTGTTGAATATGATATTTTTTGTCCAATTTAAAATAATGAATTCAATTTATTTATTTTAGCACACTATCAATTATGTCTTTAATTTAGTCAAGAAAAAAAATTCATTTTTATATAAAAAAAATAATTTTTTTTATATATATCTGAATTTACCTATAAATATCCTGATGCAAAAATCAGGGATTAAAGGGATAAAGTTCTGAATAGCCCCGATGGGGGCCAAACGAATCCCGTTCAATAATTTTGAAACCGGCCGGAGACGGATCACTCGAATGGCCGATTATCGTAAAAAAATTAAAAGATTTTCAGGTGAAAAGAAGAGGGGTTTGAAAAGGCGAGGTGAGTGGGACGGGTAAAAAGAAAGCCCGGAAATCACATATTC
>JBKHDE010000080.1:0-17862 GCA_046541495.1 Desulfococcaceae bacterium | reverse complement strand
GAACGATTTCGGCTCACGGCAATCGATCCGGATCCTTTCGGGAGAGAATTTCGCGGCCCGGCCCAAGCCGCGGCCGGAACCGGTGATCACCGCTGTTTGTCCTTTCAAGCTCATCTTTTCCTCCTTCCTGTCCTCGAAGAACGGATGGAATCCGCTGATGGATGCGTCTGGGCGTTCACTAAAGGTAATTATGATTTACTTTTAATCCAGCTGTGTTAGCATTTCCAGGAGTCGGTCGCCGCCGCTTCTACGACCAAGAAACCGGCAGGCCCCATCAAGCGGAAAGATAGACACCCGGTCCGAAATCAAGGCGATTGCATGGCCCGTTTTTTAAAAGGATTGATTCTGGTGCTCCATTTGATGGTCATGGGATCGGTCATTACCATCGTGGCCCTGACCCGGTATCTGCCTCAAAACCGGCGTTTGCTGCTTCAGGTCACCCGGGAAAGCGGGGTGTTTGAGCTGGGCACCAGTGCGGTTCTGATGGTGATTTCGGTGGTGTGCCTGGTGCTGTGGGTTTGGGGCGGTTTGGGCCGGAAGGTGAAATGGGGGCTGATCGCCTTCGGTATGCTGACCGCAGCGTCTTGAACCGGGCCCATTTAATGGTCATTATAGGGGCGACCGGGTTTTTTATGCTCTGCCACCCGGTGTTTCGGTATGCCAATACCCAATACGAAATTCGTGAGTTCGTGTTCGCCTACGGGGTCCTTTTCTGGATGTTTCACTGGTCCGGCAGACGGATGGAAAAAAGGTCCGGCGGCGAACGAAACATAGAGGATGACGAGCTATGAGTGGAACGGATAATGTGAAACAGCAAGGAGGATCTATGATGGATAAAGAAGTGATTTCAAAATTTGATTTCTTCTCCGGGGTGTCCGAAGACAACCTTCGGGAGATCGCTGATCAGTGTACGATTCGGGAATATAAAGAGGATGAAGTCATTTTTAACAGCGGCGATCCGGCCGATACCCTTTACGGTGTGGCGGAGGGCAGCGTGGAATTGAGCATCGTCTTCAAGGATCGCATCCTGAAGGCCGATATCCGATACGAAGAAGCCAAGCAGGCCCATTATGAAGCGGTGGAAACCCCGATCACGGTGGACCGGATCGAAGCCGGGGAGGTGTTCGGCTGGTCCTCCCTGGCGGCCCCGGAGACCCGCACCGCCACAGCCCGATGCCTGGAGCCGGTTCGCCTTTTCGCCCTTTCGGCCGCCGATCTCAAGGCTATGTTTCAGAAGGACCCGGCCCTGGGATATGCGATCATGGAAAAGCTGAGCAATATCATCGCCCGCCGACTTCATAAACGGACCGAAAAGCTGGTGGATGCCTGGGGCGAGGCCTTCGGAGAGGGCCGCACAGCCCAGCTGTAAGCCGATGGGGATTCTATGAGCGATGTAAGCCTGCGGGAATACCAGCAACGGGTGGACGAGTGGATTCGAAAAGTCGGGGTACGCTATTTTTCAGAGCTGACCAACCTGGCCCAGCTGATGGAAGAAGTGGGGGAGGTGGCCCGGATCATGTCCCGGACCTATGGCGATCAAAGCGCCAAACCCTCCGAAGGAGAGAGCGATCTGGCCGATGAATTGGCCGACGTGCTGTTTGTGCTGACCTGCATCGCCAACCAGACCGGCATCGATCTAACGGCGGCGGTTCAGGAGAACCTGAAAAAGAAGACGAGTCGGGATCAGGACCGGCACCGGAACAACCCCAAGCTACGAATGAAACCTGAGCCTGAGGATAAGCCCGAATCCGATTCGAAGCTCGGGGATTTCGATTTCACCATCACCTGAAAAAGCCCTGCTCCGAAACGGAGCAGGGCTCGGCCTTTAATTGCGGATTTTCAGGCTCAGCCGATCAGGCTGCGAATGCTGTCGGTGATGTCCTCTGCCGAAGCCGGTTTGGGAAGGTAGTCGTCCGCCTCCATGGACATCCCGTCGGCATGGGAGTATCGGGTGGAGGAGACGTGGTCTGCCACCGCGGTCAGCATGACGATGGGGATGTCGGCATACTTATCGTCGGCTTTGAGTTCTTTGCAGACCTCGTATCCGTCCTTTTCCGGCATCATCACATCCAGAACGATGCAGTCGGGGGGATTGGCCTTGACCTTTTCCAGCCCCTCGACCCCGTCGTAGGCGACCTCCACGCTGAACCCCTCCTTTTCAAGGTTTTTCTGAACGATGGCTGCGAAATCCGGTTCATCATCCACCACCAATATCCTCTTTTTTTCGCTCATGCGTATCCTCCTTTATTCATGCGTTCATCCGACCTGACCTTATCCGCTCCTTAATCTGCCAGATTTTTCTCTTTAAATCAACAGAAACCGCCATCAGGATGACGATTCCGCACGGGATTTGACCAGTTCGTCATGCATCTTTTCGGAGTACCGCTTTTTCCGATTGGAGGCGTCTCTTACCTTGGTTTGAATCTGAGCGGGATAGTCCGGTTTGGGCTTGAAGTCGTAGACCTCCAGCGTCTTGCCCTGGGCGTCGTGATAGATGGCCCGGCCTTCCGGGGTTCGAGTGATGACAGTGGTCCACCCTTCTTGAGCGCCGATACCGCCGAAGGAGACGTCGGCGTATTCGGAGGCGTAATCCGGGCAGTACCGGCAGGCATACCGCTTCATGAAATCGAGCTGATCCAGGGGAATGGTTTTGGTTTCACCGGTGTTCAATTTAACGATGAACCGGTCCTTGATATTGATTCTTTCCACATCTTCCCACTTGAAATCACCGAAAGCGGCCAGTTTTGTCTTGGCCTCCTCGTCAAAAATAAAGTTTCCGGAGCAGAACAGGCCCAGACAATAACGAATCGAATCCGAAGGCACGATGGACATGGCCTCGATCTTGCGCACCGCCTTGATCTGGCAGGGGGTCCCGACCATGGCCACCCGGCGGAGCCCCTTCTGCATCAGAGAGCGAAACTCCGATACCGACGGCGAAAAGGTGGAATATCCCTTTCCGAAATGGTCCATGCCGTGGGAACTGTCGATGAAAAACCCGGCGGCGTCCAGAATTTCCTGACGGGTGGTGGCCATCCAGGGCTCCCGTTGAAACGGGCCGGTCTGACGGGTCACGATGGCGCCGTCGATATGGCCCCGGTCGAACAGATGGAGCAGCAGTGCGGTGACCGCCCCGCCGTCGGTGGCTCTGTCTCGAATATCGGGATCTTTTGCCCGGGCCACGGAGGTCTCCAGGACCCGGCCCATGGGCGGCTCCCATCCGATGAGCTTTTTGGTTTCTTCCTGAAATTCATCGATTTCCGGGCAGATGGAGTAGCACATCCCGCACTCGATGCATTTTTCACGATCCGCGAACTGGGGAACCCCCTCCTCGCTCAATTCCAGAGCGCCGTAATTGATGGCGGTGCAGAAGGTGACGCACCCGCCGCAACGGTGACAGAGCCCCGGTTTTTGAACATCCTGAATGAGGTCTTCAAAGGTCTTCATGGTCTCTCCTACACTTCGGGTCTGGGATGCAGACCGGATTTTTCCACGATCTCCGGCACCATCTCCTCCCATTCGATGGCCATGACATGGAATCCGCGGACGCCTTCGACTTCCTTGAGGCGCTGGATGGATTCGATGCAGATTTTGATGCCTTCTTCGGCCTGTTTGTCTTTGGGGGTGTCGGCCAGCCGTTTGACCACCTCGTCGGGCACATCCATTCCAGGAACCCGGTTTTTCATGTATCGGGCCATGCCGGCCGACTTCATGGGGGTGAGTCCGGCCATGATGTAGGTTTTCTCATGGAGTCCCCGGTCCACCACCCCTTTCATCCACTCCTCGAATTTATCGAGATTGTAGATACACTGGGTCTGAATGAATTCGGCCCCGGCCGCCACCTTTTTGGCCAGCCGGTTGACCCGGATTTCAAAGGGGTCGGCAAAGGGGTTTGCGGCGGCTCCGGCGAACATTCGGGGCGGCCGCTTGATTTCGTCTCCGCCCAGGAACTTGCTCTCATCCCGCATTCGCCGAACGGTCTGCAGGAGCTGCATCGAGTCGAGGTCGTGGACGTTCTGCCCGGCCGCGCTGTCGCCGAAGCTCTGGTGGTCTCCGGAGAGGCAGAGGATGTTGTGGATATCCCAGGCGGCGGCCCCGAGGATGTCGCTCTGCAGAGCGATCCGGTTCCGGTCCCGGGTGACCATCTGGAGGACCGGCTCCAGACCCATGGTTTTGAGCCGAATACAGGCCGCCAGGGAACTCATGCGGCAGACCGAGGTCTGGTTGTCGGTGATGTTGATGGCGTCGACATGGTCCTTGATCAACTCGGCCTTTTTGGCCACCGCTTCCAGGTCGCTGCCCCGGGGGGGGCCGCATTCCGAGGTGACGGCAAAATGGCCCGCCTTGAGAATCTTTTCCAGCTTACTGGGCGTCTTCAGATTGTTGTCACTCATTTTCTACAAGATCCTCCCTGACCAGTTTTCGGGGTCCGCCGGCTCTGTCGGTGGACCAGTCCTTGATGGGGGTGAGTTCCTCGTACCGTTCCATTCTGTTGAGCAGTTTGAGCCGATCCACGATCAGCTGCCAGGCGCAGTCGGTGTCCTTGCTGATTTCGCACTTGCCTTTGGTGGATCCGCCGCAGGGGCCGTTCAGGACCCGCTTGGCGCACCGGGCGATGGGGCAGATGCCCCCGGTCTCTCCGAGGATGCACTGGCCGCAGGCCTGGCATTTTTCGGTAAACACGCCGGCCTGTTCCACGGCCCCCAAAAAGGTAGTGTTGAGCCCGGGATAGATCGGAATGTCGTATTTTTCGGCCATGAACTGGACCCCGATCCCGCAGGCGGTGCTGAGCACCGCATCCACCCCCTGAATCATCGGTTCGACCTTGTCGAAGAATTCGTGTTCGCACTGGCGTTCGATGCCGGAGTCTATGATTTCAATTCCGTTTCCTTCCTGGGTGGCCCGCATGCGGAGCATCGACGCCATCACCTCGGCCTCTTTGTTGCCCCCCTGCTGGCAGACCGCCACGCAGGTGTTGCAGCCGAATATCAGGACCTTTTGGTGGTCCTTGATCATCCCCCAAATTTCATCCAGAGGTTTCTGTTCGCCTACAATCATTATTCATTACTCCTTTCCCGCCTTCTTCCGCAGGGCGTACCAGATCGGAGAAGGGCCGAGTTGTCTGATTTTATCGGTGAATTCGTTGCAGATTTCCGCCCACCGGGGGCCCATGGCCGCGGAAAGGTTGAACATCTCCAGTCGTTCGGGGTCGATGCCCACCCGGGGCAGCAGGGTTTTAATGTGTCGAATCCGTTTGGCCGCGTTGGTATTTCCTTCCAGGAAATGACATTGTCCCTCCAGTCATCCGGCCACGAACAGACCGTCCACCCCGCGCTCAAAGGCGCGCATCACATAGGAGTGGTCGATCTTGCCGGTGCAGGGAAGGCGGATGATCTTGACGTTGGGGGAGTAGGAGAGGCGCATCACTCCGGCCAGGTCCGCCGCCGCAAAGGCGCAGTAATGGCAGGCGAAGGCCAGGACGCTCGGCTCCCAATCGGTGGGGATGTCGCAAACCGGCTCGATGGGGGGCGCTTCTTCGGTTTTGGCCCCTTTAACAGCCGCTTGAGCTTGTGCGGTCATTCTATGCAATCTCCCTTGTTTATATGGGTTCGAAGATTCGGACACGAGCCCCGGCCCAAGCCGACGCCCGTGCAATCCGTGTCGACTTAAACCGAGGCCCCGATGTCCCGGGTGGCCGCGTCGATCATGGCGAAAATCTGGTCGTCCCGAAAGCTGTTGACCTGAAAGGCCTTGGCCGGGCAGACCCCCGCGCAGATGCCGCACCCGGTGCAGATCACTTCGTTGTGACTGATCTTGCCGTCTTCGTCGATAAACGGCGAACCGAAGGGGCAGAGCCGCATGCACATCAGACAGGACATGCACATATCCCGGTTGTGTTTGGAGATGATCCCGGATACGCTCAACCGGTCGTGGGAAAGCAGTGCCCCGGCGCGTCCGGATGCGGCCAGAGCCTGGCTCACCGTTTCATCCACGTTCTTGGGGGCATGGGCCAGACCCGCCACATAGATCCCCTCGCTGGGGAAATCGACCGGTCGCAGCTTGACATGGGCTTCCAGAAAATAGCCCTCCGCGTTGGTGGTCAGCTTGTACTGCTTGCTGATCCGTTCTGTGGAGGGATGAGGCCGCAGTCCCGTTGAAAGAACCAGGTAGTCGGCGGTAAAGGCCACTTCCCGGTTCATGACCGCGTCGAAGGCCTTGATTCGGATTTTGGAACCGGTCACGTCCACATCCGGTTTGTTTTCAACTTCGAACCGGACGAAGAGCACCCCGAGGTCCCGAGCCTTCTGGTAGTAATCCTCCCGAAGGCCGTAAGTTCGAATATCCCGGTAGAAGATGGTGACGCTCGCGGCGGGGTCTTTCTCCTTGATGGCGATGGCGTTTTTGACCGCATCCTGACAGCAAACCCGGGAGCAGTAATTGAAGGGTTCCTCTCGGGAGCCCACGCACTGGATCATGGCGTAATGCTTTCCGGTTCCGTCCAGTCCCTCGGCGATCCGTTTTTCAAGCTCCCGTTGGGTGATCACCTGGTCGCTGTCTTTGAAGCCGTACTCGTCGGGTTCGTATTCGACTCCGCCCGAAGCCACCACGATGGCGCCGTGTTCGAACTCATCCCCGTTGGTCAGGGTGGTCTTGAAGTTGCCGATATACCCGCCGGTGTTGGAGACCTCTGCCCCGGTATGGACGACGACCCGGGGATGCGCCTTCACCTGGGCGATCTTGTCTTTTACAAAGCTTTGAACATCGCTTCCGTCCAAAGTTCGATAGACGTTTCGCGCGAGCCCGCCGAGTTGGTCCTCTTTTTCCACCAGGTGAACCTCGTATCCCTGGTCGGCCAGGGAAAGGGCCGAGGTCATGCCGGCGATGCCGCCGCCGATGACCATGCCTTTGGAGATGACGTCGATGGCGTCGGTTTCCACCGGCTGTAAAAGGCGGGTTTTTGCCACATTCATCCGGACGATATCGGTGGCCTTTTGGGTGGCTACCTCCTTCTGGCCCATGTGGCACCAGGAGCACTGCTCCCGAATGTCGGCCAGCTCGAACAGGTATTTGTTCAGACCGGCGTCCCGAATGGTATCCTGGAAGAGCGGGGCATGGGTCCGCGGGGTGCAGGAGGCCACGATGACCCGGTTGAGGTGGTGCTCTTTGATCAGCTCCTTGATCTTTTCCTGGCCGTCCGGGGCGCAGGCGTACATGAGATCGTCGGAATAGGCCACCCCCGGTTCCCTGGAGATATCCTCGGCCACTTTCTTGACGTCGACCGACTGGGAGATGTTGATCCCGCAATGGCAGACAAAGACCCCGACCCGGGCCTCCTCCTCCCGAACATCCAGTTCCGGAGGAAGCTCGATTTCGGTGATTTCGGTGCCCCGGGCCTCGCCCAGCAGGGCCATGGACCGTCCGGCCACGGCGCTTCCCTGGGCCACGGTTTCGGGAATGTCTTTGGGGCCCTGAAAGGTGCCGGTGACGTAGATCCCGGCCCGGGTGGTGTCGACCGGCTCGAACTGGGTGGTCTTGGCGAATCGGTGAAGGTTGGGCTCGATCCCGAAGGTATGGGAAAATTCCAGGGCGTCCGGGTGGGGCTGAAACCCGATGGAAAGCACCACCAGGTCATAGCTCTCGTCCACCAGGGCGCCGTCTTCCTTGGCGTAGCGAAGGATCAGGTTGTCGGTGCCCGGTTCCTGCCGTACATCCGAGACCATGGCACGGCGATACGTGACCCCGTACTGGTTTTTGGCCCGGTCCACGTATTTGTCGAAATCCTTTCCGAAGGCCCGCATCTCCATGTAGAAGACGGTGGGCTCGATGGCGCCGTCGTGCTCCTTGGCGATGACCGCCTGCTTGGTGGCGTACATACAGCAGACCGATGAGCACCAGGGGTTGGCGTTTCGCGGATCACGGGAGCCGACGCACTGAATCCAGGCCACCTTGCGGGGATGGCGTTCGTCCGAGGGGCGTTTGATTTCGCCCATAAACGGTCCGGAGGCGGAAAGAATCCGTTCGAACTGAATGGAGGTGACCACGTTGGACCAGCGGCCGAAGCCGAGTTCCCCCCGAATCTCGGGGTTGTACCGGGCCAGCCCGGGGCTCAGGATGATGGCGCCCACGTCGAGCTGGTACTCTTTTTCCGTGTCGTCGAAGAGGATGGCATCAGTGGGGCAGAATTTTTCGCAGGCCTTGCACCGGCCCCGCTGGAGATAAATACAGGCGTCCGGGTCGATGACCCGGGTGTGGGGCACCGCCTGGGGCAGCACCGAGAAGATGGCCTTTCGTTTGCTCAACCCCTGTTCGAAGTCGTTGACCACCAGCTTGGGGCACTTCTTTTCGCAGGCCCCGCACCCGGTGCACAGTTCATGGCTGACGTAGCGGGGCTGTTCTTTCACGGTGACCTTGAAGTCTCCGGGAACCCCTTCCACCGCGGTGACCTCCGACAGGGTGTGAATGTCGATATTGGGATGACGGCCGACCTCCACCATTTTGGGTGAGATCATGCACATGGAGCAGTCGCCGGTGGGGAAGGTCTTGTCGAGCATGGCCATGGTGCCTCCGATGGAGGACTCCTTCTGGATCATGTGGACCTTGAAACCGCTGTCCGCCAGATCCAGGGCCGCCTGCATGCCGCCGATGCCGCCGCCGGTGATCAGGACCGACCCGCGTTTGATGTTATTTTTCTTTTCGTTCATCTTTTTCGGACTCCTTTAAGAGTTGGGCGCCGTCGATAAAATGCCGGTCCAGCTGGAGTTCCTCGGGAGCGATGCCCATGGCGGCTCCCAGAAGTTCGGTAATGAAATAGACCGGCAGACGGGCCTCGATGTCGTTTTTTTCACAGAAGGCGTTCTGGTAGGCATCCATGTTCATCTGACACATGGGGCAGGTGACCACGAAACAGTTGGCCCCCCGGGCCACCGCATCCTTCATGATTCTGGACATCAGACTCAGGGAGGTCTGGTTGTCGTTGACGGCGGCGGAGGCGCCGCAGCAGTAGGTCTTGTAGTTCCAGTCGAGGGCCTTGATGCCGAGCGCATCCAGAACCTGTTCCATTCCCTGGGGATTTTCCACCCGGTCGGGCACCGGTACGTTGTAGGGAAACCGGGTGAGCATGCATCCATAGTAGCAGACCGGTTTGAGCTCTCTGAACTGGCGTTTCACCTTGGGCTTGAAATCCTTGGCGGTCACGATGGGCAGGAGGCTCTCCAGAATGGAAGAGACCTTCAGGTCGCCCCGGACTTTTTTTCCGAGTTCCTCGTTGATGTCTTCTTTCAGGCGCGTGTCGTCGGCCATCCGCTGCTGGGCCACCAATGTTCTGGAGTAGCAGGCCGAGCAGGGGATCACCATTTCGGTGAATCCGGCCTCTTCGGCGATGCCGATGTTTCGGGCCGGCAGGGCCACCGCCAGAAAATCGTCCACCTTTCCGGCGGATGTGGCGCCGCAGCAGCTCCAGTCTTCGATTTCCATGAGCCGGACCCCCAGTTCTTCGAAAATCCGGCGGCTTTGCAGATCATACAGCGCGGAAGACTGTTGCAGGGAACATCCTGGGTAATAGGCGATTTCCATAAATTATTTCCCCTTTATCCTTGGGATCCGTAGGCGTTCGCATCGGACGATGCCGCCCGTTTCCGTTTCGCTTTTTTATAGAGGGCCTTGACCTCTTTGCGGCCCTTGGCCATCTGAAAGCCGAAGTGCATCCGCCCCAGCTTGAACATGGCCAGGCCGAGTTTGGCCTGTTCCTTGAGTTCGTCGACAATGGCTTCGTAGTTATTGACCTTGGCCTCCTGAAGGGCGTTTTTCAGTTCATAAAACCCCATAAACTCCATTTCGTTGACCCGCCCCCACCGAATGGAGGATTCTACAAACGCGTCGTGGAAATGGGCCACCTTGGGCTGAAGCGGTTCGGCATGCCTCTCCTTGGCCATTTTTTTGAGGGTTTCGGTGATACGGGCGGTCTGAATGTCGTTGGGGCAGCGAACGCCGCAGGTGTAGCAGGAGACGCATTTCCAGACCAGTTCGTTGTTCAAGGCCGTTTCCCGGTCGCCGAGCACCACCGTGCGAATCAGCAGGTTCGGGGTGAAACAACCGGTTTCATCCCCGACGATGCACCCGGCGGCGCATCGCCTGCATTGGTAGCAGGCGGTCAGCATCTGGCCCGATCGTTCCATCACCTCCTGAAGAAAGGGTTTGGTGGTCTCGGGGGTGTACTCGTGTTCAGGTGCCGTCATGGTTTCTCCTTCTGCATTAAAGGAAGCAGCCGAAGGGCCGCTTAACGCGTAAAAAAAAGTCCTTATCCAATAGTGAGGGATCTTTTTAATTAAAACCGATAAATTTAATGAATCTAATTTAGTATGTAATGTATAATTGATATTTCTTTGGTCTGTCAAGGGTAAAATGTTATTTTTTGCTGAACTTTCACTTTGTTGGTCTCAAAAAAAGAAGGCGGGGTATTCCGGCTGGACCCATTCGGCGGTGGAAAGGAAAAAACGGCACAAGCAATTTGAGTTTTTATGATTCTTTTGGTATCAGTATCCCTGTCACCGGCCGGACCACTCCTTCAAAACCGTAGTCAACCGACGAATTTTCTGATACATTGACCTGTTTTTTTAATAAAGGCTTCGAATGAAAGCTACGATAGATGGATGAGCAAAAATAAAATTGACCATTTTCCGAATTCCTGTAGAATCCGAGGAGAATATTACATTTTTTCATCAACAGCCGTGATAATGCAAGGCTTGGTCACCGGATGCGGAAAGAAAGCCGGAAATCCCATTGTTGAACGCCGTTTCTGTTCGGCAATGAAGGAGGAAGAATGAAAGGTAAGGTCCTCATCGTTGATGATGATCCCAAAATCGGGCGATTCCTGAAATTCAAGCTGTCCAAGGCCGATTTTGAGGCGGAATATTACAGCAGCGGCAGGGATGCCCTCAAGCGGATTCCCGAACTCAAGCCCCATCTGATTATTTCCGATATTCAGATGCCCCTGATGAACGGGTATGAATTCTGTGAAAAGCTGCGCCAGGATGCCAGGACCGCCAATATTCCTTTTATTTTTCTGTCCGGCAGAACCGATACCTCCGACCAGTTGGAAGGGCTTCGGCTGGGCGCGGACGATTATGTGTGCAAGCCGGTCAAGATCGATTTTCTGCTGGAGCGCATGGGGAAAGTGCTGGAAAGGGCGGCCAAGGCCCGGACTTTCAAATCCCAGGCGGATTTCAGCGGCCACCTTTCCCAGATGAACCTCAACGATGCCATGCAGATCGTCGAATCCAACCACAAAAGCGGTGAACTGGAGTTTTCCACCTCCGAGGGAAAGACCATCGGCCGGATTCTTTTCAACAAAGGCAATCTGGTCAAGGCCCAGTTCGGCGCTCTGGAAGGGGCCGAGGCCTTTTACGGGTTGATGGACGAGGAGGAAGGGTTTTTCGAGTTTTTCGGGCGGACCGTGGATGAACCCGAACAGATCAAGATCACCAACATGGCCGCTTTGTTGCAGGGAAGCCGGTTGATCGACGAGGCCAAGGGGCTGTATAAACTGCTTCCGAATCAGGATGTGCTGCTGGTGACCAATTCCAAACAGGCGCCCCCGGAGACCGAAGACCGCTACGGGTCGGACAAAATCCAGAAGATTCTGTGGATGGTCGAAAAGCGGTTCACCGCCAATGAAATCATCAACAGCGGCAAAATGAGCCGGCCCCGGGCCGCTTCGATCCTGAGCGATCTGTTAAAGAAAAACATCGTTCTGGTGCAGGAGGAGCCGGACCGGGAAGAGCCGGAGGCCCTCCAAGAACCCCGGTTGCTGATTGAAGACTGGCTGATCAAGGTGCTTCAGAACATCGACGCCCGCAAAATGACCGGGGTTCTGGAGATCGGCAACCGGCCGGTCAAGGAGACCATCTTTTTTCAGGACGGCCGGGTGGTCAACGCCTTTCACGGCCGCACCAGCGGGAAAAAAGCGCTGTATCGGATTTTTTCCGAGCGGGGGGGCGCTCCGAAATTTCAAATCATTCCGGTGGTGGTGAATCAGGTGATTTCGGATGACCTCGATTATCTTCTGGAAGACGGCAACTGGGAGGTGAAAACCCTGCGGGGATTGCGGCGGATTTCATTCAACAACATGATCAGCATCAATCCTCAGAACCTGGATAAGGTGAGCCGGATTAAAAACCGGCCGGGGCTGAAGGAGGTGTTGACACTGGTTCAACAGCACGGGCGGGTTCAGGAGGTCATCGATGCCAGCCAGATCACCGACATGCGAACCTACAACCACCTGCTGACCCTGGTCAAGCTCGGGGCCATCAATATTGAAAAGGGATCGGGTAAGGCCAAACCGCAACGCACCCCTGAGTCGTCTTCTTGATCGGTTCGTCTATCCGCCCGCCCTCGACCCCTTAGTCTACATAGACGATTTCCACATTGTTGACGTATTCGATATATTCCTTGACCAGAACCTGAATCTCTTTCATGCTTTTTTGTTCTTTGGCCGCATTTTCAATGGCAAGACCGATGTCGCTCATCTCTTTGAAGCCTTCGCTGCACGTTCTGGATGATCCTTTGATCTTATGGCCGAAATCCTTGAGCGTATCGTAATCCCCTTTTTTCAACGCCTCAATCAGCTTGCGAATCTCTTCCCGGCTCTCTTCCAGAAAAAAAGGGATGAATTCTTCCATATCCCTTTCGACATAGGCGATCTTCTTTCCTTTTTCCGACATTGCGACGCTCCGTCCTTTCTTAGGGGTGATGGAGTTGGATTCCCTCCCTGTTTTTAATACCGGAAAACCCCCCGGCCCGCAAGTCTCAATTTAAAGGCCAATAACCGGTTGACTTGACTTTTTATTTTACCTAATATGCCGCCGAAAAAACAGGTGAATGCGCGAGATAAACAAAGCAGTGCTTTGCCGATTTGCCGGGTTCACACCGGCGGTGAAGCCGAAGCCATGAAAAGGAGAAAAGCGATGGTCAGAACCGAAATTTCATTGTTTTTGAAGAACATTCCCGGGGAACTGGGCAAACTGTCTTCCCTGCTGTCCGAACAAGGAATCAATATCGACGCGATTACGATTCAGGATGCCTCCAAGTACGTCCAGACCCTGTTTCAGGCCCGGGGCAAATCCCTCAAGCGAATCGCCTCCAGCGCCAGCTATAATTCCATGCGCAAGGATTCGGCTGAATTCGCCCTGATCCGCATGCTGGTGGATGACACCGACAAGGCCCTGGCCCTTTTGGCTGAAAACGAATATCTCTTCGACACCGTGGATGTGATTGCCGTCAAGCTGGAGAACCGGCCCGGAGAACTGGCCAATATCACCACCAAATTCGGGGAGGAGGGGATCAATATCAATTACGTGTACGGTTCGGTTTCCTCTCCGGATGAACAATGTCTTTTTGTCTTCTGCCCGGAAGACATTCGCCTGGCCTCAAAAATTTTCGGGGAATAGGGGATAGAGCTCCGCCGGCAGTGAAAAATCCGGGGATCAGCGGAAGCAAAATCGGAGGGCATCATAAAAATAAAGGGGCAACCCCGGCGGGGGATGCCCCTTTATTTAATATGAGCGAAGGAAAAAACCGATTGTGCGGAAAGAAAAGCTTACTTCTGTTTCAACTCGTCACTTCCACCGGGTTCCTCCGTCGGTGAACGGGGCGGAGTATCATAGGCCGGCGGCGTGGCCGAACGATGCTGGATCTTTTCCTCATAGACCGAAAGCAGAAAGATGGTTGCTATGGGTTGAGTGAACAGCCAGCCGACGAACACGGAACTGCCGATGGCCGAAATGGATACGAACAGGATCGCCGTAATGACGTGGTCCATGGCGTCTGCGCCCTTGACCATCTCTAAACTCTCCTTGATGGCGTCGGTCAGGCCGAAGTTCCGGTCGGTCATCAGCGGGATCATATATAAACAGGCGTAGCTGATCCCGAAGACCACCACGATGCCCGGCAGAAAGAATAGAGAAAACCCGATGACTATCAGAATGGCGGCCGCTAATCCGAACCCGAGCAGGGGGAGAAACAGCCGCATTTCAGAAAAGATATCCTGAATTTTGGGTTCCCGGCCGCTTCGAATCATGAGCAGAATGGATTGCATATATCCGGCGAGCACCACCGGCGCCAGAATGCCGATGCTGATAAACCCGACCACGCCGGTGGCCAGGGTGATCAGTATCAACGGCCCCAGGTATTTAAGGGTCATCGTCCATGCTCGTTCCAGGTGAAATTTAAAATCCATGGTTCTTTTTTGCCTCCTTATCGGTTGGAATGAGTTAAAAATGGTTGAATCTCTTCAGATTTTCGGGTTTGCTTCATCCCGATTCGGATTGCGTGGACCAGCACCGCCGCCACCACAATCAGGATGATCAGAAAAGCCAGAAGCGGGGTATACTGGCCGAGTACCTGAAGGTCCGATACCTTGAAATAAGGGGCCAGATAGGCCCTTCGCACCAGATCCCGCATCACCGTCATCACCACAACCAGCAGAACCAGGGAAAAGGCCGCCGGCCATACCCGGTTTTTAAATCCGTAATAAAGGGCCTGGACCACCAGGCCGAGCCCGACGATGAATACGGTGGTGTGGAGCGTGCTCTCCCCGAGAAAAAGCAGCATGATCCGGTTGGGAATGCTTATCTGGAACCAGAACCCGATCAGGATCTGAAAAAGGGTGGCGATGGTGAACCACCGCATCCCGCGACGGATATTTGTTTCGGTTTCGGGAACCCCTTTCTTTTCTTTGAGGGTCCAGACAACGGCGGTGAAGATACCGGCCACGGCCAGGGAGGCGGTCAGAAAATGGAGATACCGGGGAATCACCGTGGGATCCGACAGGTTGAGCAAGGTTCCGCCGGGTTCCACAAAATACCGCGGCCAGGTGGTGGGATTGAGCATCAGGGTCATGTTGTTGGTGAACAAAAATGAGATGACCAGAAAACAGACCACCGTTACGCCGATGACACCGTTTCGAAGCCCGGCCAGAGCTTCGAATTTGTATTGGTAAATGTAGGCACAGTAATACCCGAGGATCAACAGCCCGATCACCGACAACCAATAGACCGCCATCAGCTGAGAACTGACATAAAAGAAGTGACCGTAGAGGATCTGCATGAAGAGCAGGGCGCCGACCCCGAAGTTGACGGCCAGGGCGATGACGACGGGCAGTTTCACCGAAACGTCTTTTTGAAAGGGGCGTCTTTCACCATGTGAAACCCGCTTCAAACCGGTCACCAGGGCCATGATGCTGCCGCCCACCATGATGTTCATCAAAAGAAGATGAATGACAAATACCATAATCAGAAAACCGTGAAACCAACCCCAGGGGACCAGGATCGGTTCGGCGGCGGGGACGAGTTCCACAGGTGACATGGCAGACTCCTTCGGCTATTCATTTACCGCTTCTCGGGCGAGGCTTGCGACGGTTCGATCGACCAGTTCACCGTCCATGTATACCTTGATGTCGGTATTATCATTGCACAAGTCTTTTAGCAAGGGGTTTATCGATTCGTCTTTGAGGGGCCCCGCGGCCCAGGCGGCCAGTCCCCGGTGGACCGGGTCTTCGGAGGTGAGAAACGGAACCAGATGCGGCGCGGCCCGGGGAATGCGCTCCGGGCGTGCCCGGGCCAGCCGGCCGATTCCCCACAGCAGCCCCTGCTGTAGCATGGGATGCTCCAGGTAGTTGCCTTCTTCCATGAGGTAGGAAACGATAATGTTGCCGAATTCCCCGGCCAGGGTGTCGTTGCGGGCCATCGCCTCGCCCATGGCTTCGGGGGAGCCCCATCCGATGCCGCCCGATTCGTCGTTCAGGTTCCACATCATACGGCGCATGACCACTCGGGCATATTCCAGATTCCCGCCCTCGGCCAGATCCGAAACCACCGCTCCCATGGCGGTGACCGCGTGCCAGCGGACCCGCTCATCGGCATTGTAAAAATAAGAGAATAGCGGGCTGACCACCTGTTTGAGCGGATATTGGCGAATTTCCCGAAGTTCGGGCTCGAAATCCTTCGCCTTCAGATGATCGTACAGGCGGGACTTTAACTGTCGGGTGCTGAGGGTTTCGGCGGCCATGGTCAAAAGGTGATGATCTCGAACCCGTCTTCCCGGTATCGGGCCATGCTCGGGTGTCCGTTCATTTCATTGAGCAGCGCGAGCCCCTGGTTCTCGGCCGCGTCCAGGGCGCCGGTTTTTCGAGAGCAGGCTTCGCAGACCCCGGCCGCCAGTTCGGCGGTTTTGACCGCTTCCCAGAGCTTGTGAAGGGGATGGTTCGATTCGGCAAGTTTCGGGGTGAGCCCGGTGGCGGCCCCTTCCATGATGATCCGGACCTGGTATTCCTTCTTGTGCATGTCCAAAGCGTTCAGAAGCACGTGGATAAAGCACATGGGATCACCGTTGAAGACGAACATCGCGATTTTTTTCATAAAGGTACCTCGTTTTCCTCCCATGAAATGCAGTCCTCCGGGCAGTCGGCAATGGCCTCATCCACCGCTTTTTCGGGGTAGCAGTCCATATCGGCCACTTCAATATACCCGAGATGGTTCAGGCTGAAGACCGTGGGACATACGGAGATGCAGCCTTCGCAGTGGTTGCAGTCGCCGATGTCCACCGCCGGTTTTTTTGAGCAGGTGTCCATGTGTCGGTCTATTCCGCTTTTCCCTTATGGATCGCTTTTCCGATGGTTCGGCCGAATTCAATGCATTTTTCCAGCTGTTCCGCTTCGGGAACATACTGGATTTTGAGCCCCGGCTCGACCATATCGAATTTCATGGCCTCAAGCTCCCCGGAAAGAATCTTGACGCTCTCTCCGCTCCACCCGAAGGAGCCGAATGCGGCCCCGATCTTGTTTTCAGGTCGAAGCCCCTTCATGTAGGTCAGAAAATCGGCCAAGGTCGGGAAGATGCCGTTGTTGAGGGTGGGGGAACCCACCACCACCGCCTTGGCCTCGAGGATTTCAGTCATGACGTCGGACCGGTCCCATTCCCGAAGTTTCATGGGCCGGACCTCAATGCCTTCATCGTGAAGTCCGGAGGCGATGGCCAAGGCCATTTTGTGGGTGCTGTCCCACATCGTATCGTAGACGATGACCGCCTTATTGTGAAGATCGGTCTGTTTGGACCACCGGGCATAGGCATCGATAATCCGTCCCGGATCCTTTCGCCAGAGCACGCCGTGATCCGGGCAGATCATGTTGAAGCTCAACCCCATTCGGGTCACCCGGTCGATCAACTTCAGGATCAGCGGAGCGTAAAGCAATAAGATATTGGCATAGTATTTCTTGGCATGGTCCATCACCGAGTCGCCCAGAATGTCGTCGAATTCTTCATGGCCGGCATAATGCTGGCCGAAGGCGTCGCTGGAAAACAGGATTTTGTCTTCCTTGACGAAGGTGAACATGCTGTCCGGCCAGTGAAGCATTCGGGTTTCGAGAAAAGTGAGGGTCCTTTTCCCTAAAGAGAGTTCGCCGCCGTCTTCCACTACCTGGTAGTTGAGGTCCTGAGAAAAATGGCGGGACAGGTTTCGAAGGCCCATTTTGGAGCAGTAGAGCGGTTTTTGAGCGCCGATCTTTTCCATTACCAAGGGCAGGGTTCCGCTGTGGTCCATTTCGGTATGGTTGCTGACCACCAGATCGATCTTGGCCGGATCGATGATTTTGGCGATATTCCGCATCATCTGATCCTCAAATCCTTTTTTCACCGCATCGATCAAGGCGATCTTTTCATCCAGGATCAGAAAGGCGTTGTAACTGGTGCCCATGTGGGTGGAATAGCCGTGAAAATCCCGGATATTCCAGTCGATGACCCCGACGTCGTAAATGCCGTCTGCGATTTCAACCGGTTTCATAATCCATCCTTCCGCTTTCGGGCCGCTTTCGGG
>JBKHDE010000079.1:0-17969 GCA_046541495.1 Desulfococcaceae bacterium | reverse complement strand
CCCACACTACCGAGCCGAAAAGATTCCGGAAAATTGATGGTCAGCAGAGGGGAGGTCTCGGTCAACCCATACCCGATGGCCACATTCCAGCCCAGGGCCTGAAGGTTTCGGGCCAGCTCCGGCTTGAGTTCGGACCCCCCCGAGGCCAGTAGCCGCAAATCAGGACCGAACCGGGAATGGATCGGCTTGAAGAGATACCGACCCGGGTTTTTTCCGGTCCTGCCCAGCACCGTTTTGCAGAAAGAGAGGGCCCCGTTGAACAGGCCGGCGGCGATTCGGCCCCCGCTTTCGAATCGGGAAGCGATGCCCTCGTACAAGGCTTTGTAGAGCCGGGGCACCCCGGCCACCACCGTGACGCCTCCTTCCTTGATGGCGTGGACCACCTGGGGTCCGGTCAGCGATTTGGGCCGAACGATGGTGAGCCCTACCGCCAGCGGCGCAAAGGTTCCCATCACCAGGGGATAGACATGGTGGAGCGGCAAAGGAAGCAGCACCCGGTCGCCTTCATGCACGATTCCGGCGTCGAGAATGACATTGAGCTGAAAAACCAGGTTGTCGTGGGTCAACGGCACCCCCTTGGGCGGTCCGGTGGTGCCGGAGGTGTAAAACAGGGCCGCCGAATCATCGGGCTTCGGGGAGGGAATCTCCTGTTCCGCATCGGAGAGATGATCCTGAAGTCGGGAATGGTCGCCGGAATCGGAATCCATCAGGATCACCGTCAATCGATCCGCCTGTTTTACGGATCGGAGTTGTTCAAGGTGGTCCTCGGTGGTGAAGACGACTTGCGCATCACTGTCTTCAAGGATGGACGCCAGAATCTCCTCCCCCATCTGAACATCCAGGGGCATGGCCATGCCGCCGGCCCGAATCGCCGCCAGGCAAGCCGTCAGCCATTCAAAACTCGGTTCGGCCAGCAAGGCCACCGGTTGGCCGCTCGAAACCCCCAGATCGATGAGCCCGTTTGCCAATCGTCGGGACTGACCGGCCAATTCCTCATAACTGAATTCCCGAACCCCGTCGGCGGTAAACTGCATCCATACGGTGGTCGCCCCTCGCTCCGATAGTCCTTCGATCAATTCGCCCAGTGTTTTCAATCGATCCACTCCCCTTTCTTTGAACCGTTCGCTTCATTTTGTGAGTTCAAAACTTCAAAAAACTGGAGACGGCTCCCGCCGTCCTTCTTTGATTCGGATTTTCGACCATTCTAAACCCGTGTTTAAACTTTTTTGAGGTTAAACATTTTTTTTATTAACCGAACATTTTTTGTTCCATTTTTCACGCGTAAAAACGACTCATCTTATGGATTGTACAGCCTTTCATACGGCATTTTAGATAGATAAATACTTTCATTGGGGTATGGCATACCCCTTGCTTAAAGCTTATAGTATGAGTAAAGGAAAAACCAAGTTCTAATCATATAGAATCGTCTGGTCGGCAAAACACAAAAAGGAGGATACGATGAGCGTCATCAAAATCAATCGAAAAAATACAAATGTGGAAGTAGTCAGCAAACTGATGGACAGCGTCTGTTCAAAATATGACTGCAGCGTCAAATACGATTCGGAAAACGGAACGGTGGATTTTCAGGGAGATGAGACCTATAAATCCTTCATCGCCGAAGAAACCATGAACCTTTTTGCGAAGAAAAAATGATCATGGACGGCGCATACGACATTGCCGGCAGGGTCTGATCCATTCTCATCCGTTTCCGTGAAATGGTCAGGCCCTTTTTTCATTCCCTCAAAAACCCCGCTGCAAGTTTCTCAATCATCCAGCTTTAAGATCACCTTTCCCAGATTCTGATTTCGGCCCACGTATTCATGTGCGGCCTGAGCCTCGGTGATGGAATATTGTAGTTCACCGCCAAACTTGCCCCGAGTTCCCGACACCGGGCCAGTTTTCGTTCCGATCCGGCGGTCACATAGACGGCGGCGCCGATATGGCGCGCCAATTGAATGGCCGAGGTGCCCACACCGCTGGCGCCGGCATGAATCAAAACCGTCTCATCCGGCTTCAGGTCCCCTTCCATAAAGAGATTGGAAAAGGCGGTCAGCCAGACCTCCATTACCGCCGCTCCCGTGATAAAGGACCAGTCGTCCGGCAGTCGAACCAGCATGTCGGCCGGCGCCGCCGCCTGTTCGGCATATCCGCCCCCCGGAAGCAGGGCGCAGACCCGATCCCCGACCGCCCATCCCTCCACCGCATCGCCGATTTCGGCGATTTCTCCGGCCATCTCCAGACCCAGAATCTCGGATGCGCCGGGCGGCGGCGGGTAATGGCCCCGGGCCTGGGACAGATCGGCCCGGTTGACCGCCGTGGCCCGCACATTGACGAGCACCTCATGGGGTTCGTACCCGATATCGGCCACTGTTTCCCATTTCAGTACCGGTTTATCAGCCTCGGAATGCACCACGATCGCCTTCATTTCAGCGCCTCCGTTTCAGTTCGGGGATAATGGGAATTCATCATTGAAGCATGATGAAATCGGCGTCTTCCACCCCGATGCGGCCGGGTTCGATGATTCCTTCCACCTGAGGCAGAATGACCGCATGGGGAATGTCGGACCGACTCCGAACCTGGGCCGGGATTCCGAGTTTACGGGCATGGCCCTTGCCGGTGATCACCACCATGACCTGTTCGGGATTTTCCGCCAGGTATCTCAACGCGTGAATCGCCATGGCCTTGTCCCAGACCAGCTGGGCTTCGCAAAAATAGAGAAAATTGAGATCCCCGTGGCCGTGCATGCCGTGGGCCTGTTTGATGAACCCCATGTATTGGTCATCCACCTTGCAGGTCACCTCCGGCAAAAGCCCCTTCTGCGTTTCGGTCAGGGATTGAAACCCCTTCATCGCCACCTGCCGGGTGATCTCCCGGGATACATTGAGCCCCACCACCGGAATCCGTTCCTCACGGGCGTACTCCAGAATATCCCGGTACAGCGGCCAGGGAAAATTCCATTCCTCGTAATAGGCCCGAATAAAGGTTTTGGGATCGGCCGCTCCGCCGACCCATCGATTCAGCAGTTCCTGGCGGTCGGTGGTGAACATCTCCATGCCGATTGCCACCGGAACCCCCGCTTCATGCAGGGCCTGAATGACATGCAGCTGGGCCCGGTGGTGGGATTCATCATCATGCAGCTCTCCCACCAGGACCATTCGGTTTTGGGCTAAGGTTTCAATCGACTCCGCCAGAGGCGTTTCACTCTCCAGGGCGATGTCATAGATCACCGGCCCGTCATGATCGACCGCGGCGCTGACCGCCGCAAAGACGAGCCAGGCCGCGCCGATGGTCAAAATCATGTTTTTCACTGTAAAATACCGTGAATGGTTCATGGCAAACCTGCCTTTTTGAATTCATTTTTCAGGACACAAAGGGTCAAGAAGCCGGACCCGTAAAGTGATGAATCAGCGGGGAATCGGTCACCGGCCAGGCGCCCTTGTCCTGATTGACGCCGCCGGTGAAAGCCAGATAGCTGTATTTGCCGTAATGGGTGATTTTTCGGGCCGCGATTTCGGCGGACGGCCCCTGTGCCAGAAACAGGGCCGCCACTTTTCCATTCGACCGGGAATGTTGGAAAACCCCGAAAAAACCACTCGACGGATACTCATAAAACCGATCATTCAGGGAAAACCCGTCTTTCCGGACCGATACCGTCTTCGGCATCCCGGCTAAAAACCGATCTTTTTCCGGAACCCCGATAAAAATCAGGTCGTTCTTTTCGGCCGCCGGTTCCGTCAAGGCATCTTCTCGAATGATGCGGGCCCGATCCAATCCCAGGGATCGAATCAGAAGATCGGCCGTTTCGGCGCTTTCCGAAGAGCTGTTCTTCGTCAGCACCACCAGGACCGATTCGGCCCCTTTCAGGGAATTGACGGAAGGGGGAATCTCGGAAGGATACAGCCTGCGAAAGAGATCCGCATTCGGGTCGAGGATCAGCGATCGGGGATAATTATCAACTGATATCTCAAATTTTGTGGCGGCTCGATTCGAACGGAGGACCTCGGTCATTTTTCCCGCGGCGGTTTCCACAGCGACCGGAACGTTGAGATCGAACACCGGTTTATCCTGCAAAAGAATGCCGGCGATTCGGTAGCCGCCGTCGTTTTTTGTCAGTGTCACATCGGCCAGGGAGAGCCGCGCCGCACCGGTTTCACTCACCCATTGGTCAAAAAATTCCTCAAAAGGGGTTTCGGCCATGGCTTCAAAGGTCCCCTGAAAATCCTTCCAGGAGATCGGCTGGAAGAGATTCTCCCTGTAGATTCGACCCAGACCCTCCCAGAAGAGATCATCCCCGACCCGCCGCCGCAGCATGTGAAAGACCATGGCCGCTTTGTCATACCCGACCGCCTTGGTGACCGGATCGATTCGCCCCTTGAATCGGGTCAGCGGAATATCCTCTTCCGGATTCACCAGAGAGGCATAGTTGCGAAGCATTTGAATTCGGTATTCCCGGCCCGCCGCCAACGATTCCCGCTCTTTGTACAGATAGTCCGACACGTAGGTGGTGAGCCCTTCGCTCCAGTTTCCGCCGTCGTAATCCACCTGAACCCCGTTTCCCCACCAGCAATGGGCGATCTCATGGCCAAGGCTGGTGTGAATAATAAACGGAAGCCGAATCACCCGGCTTCCCAGCAGGGTGTAGGAAGGAAACCCGTAACCGGTCGGAAAAAAATTTTCCACTACCGCGAATTTATCAAAGGGATAAGGCCCGAAAAGATCGGCATACAGGGCGATGTACCGGGCCGAGGCTTCGAGATAATCCGGCGCCAGAGATGCGGTTTCAGGGAAGAAATAGGTCGCCACCATGGCGCCGGCCACCGATTTTTCCATCACCTCATATCGGCCCGCGCTTAAGGCGAGAAAATCCACCGGATCATCCACCTGCCAGGTGGACACGGTTCTGCCGTTTCGATTTTCCGATCCCAGAGATTTGCCGGCGGTGACCGATGTTATCCCTTGGGGCGCATCGACTTCAATTCGATAGGTGGAAGATTCAGCCGGTGTGTAGGGATACCATCCCGAACCGCCCAGCAGCAGAACGCCCCGGTCGGAAATGGTACCGGATACCCCGAAACCCGGGTTGTCCATATTCACCGGTTTCACCGGCACCGGATCATTAAAAACGGCTTCGTATCGAATCTCCAGCAGAATTTCCCTGCCCTGTTCATCGGAATTCAAGGGAATGGACAACGCACCTTGGCGAAAAGTGTAATCGCGAGATCGGCCATTGAGAGATACCTTCTTCATCGCCGCCTGTTCGGCCAGATAGAAAGTCAGTTCCGGAACCTCACCGGTGAAGATGCGGATGGTGTCGACCCCGACCAGACGGCTCTCTTCCGGTATCAAGGTGATCCGCAGATCATGGTGGGGCCGAACCGGCTGGGATGGGGAGGACTCTGCGCCCGAGCAGGATAGAAGAAACCCACACAGAAGCAGCACCATGGTAAAAGCGGATAACGAGAAAAAAGGAGTATAATCTTGATTTTTATGAAATGGGAGGATCATGGTGTAATCTTCCTCGGAATGGAGATTTCTCTGCTGAAATCAAGGAGCAGCAAGCTGAAAAGCAATGAGTTCCAAAAACGGATCGATATGGTTTCCAACATGAGTACCGTTTCGGCGGCCTGTCTATCAAATCATTCAGGGTTAGCCGAAACGATGATCATGGCCGATGTAAACAGAAGATAAGGGGAAGGGGCAACCCTGTCAAACACCGCCGCGGCGCTGAGATTCTCCCGATTCGGATTAAATTCTCGGGGTTGCTTGATTTGAATGATCCCCGACTTACAGTAGGAGAAAATCCTTTACACCTAATTATGAGCATCGGGTTATGACAGAAGAAAAGGGAATTCTATTTAATATTCAGAAATATGCTATTCACGACGGGCCGGGCATCCGCACCACCGTCTTTCTCAAGGGGTGCCCTCTTGCCTGCTGGTGGTGCCATAATCCCGAGGGGCAGCGGGTCGCCATTGAACAGTGCGAACCGGCTGCGGATTCATCAGGCGGCGCCATTGAACCACCCGAAACCTTCGGATGGGCCGCCACCACTTCCGAGGTGGTCGCGGAAATCGAAAAAGACCGTATCTTCTATGAAGAATCGGGCGGGGGCGCGACTTTTTCGGGCGGAGAACCCCTGTCTCAGGCCCGTTTTCTGAAATCGCTGCTTACCGCCTGCGCCGAACGAGAGATCCATACGGCGGTGGATACCTCCGGGTACGCCCCCCACCGCGTGGTCACGGAAATCGGACCCTTGGCCGATCTCTTCCTTTTTGATCTGAAGTTGATGGACCGAATGGCGCATCTGCGTTATACCGGCGTTCCCAATGAACTGATCTTCGAAAACCTGGAAGCCCTGGTCGAAATGGGCAAGCCGATCATTATCCGCTTCCCTCTGATCCCCGGCTTTACCGACAAGGAGCCCAATATTCGGGCTGTCGGGCAGTACGTGTCAACCCTTGACACGGTTCAGTCCATCGCCGTGCTGCCCTACCATGAGATCGCCGCGGGAAAATACACCGCCCTCCAGCTCCGCAATCGCATGACGGATACCCGGCCGCCGGACGAAGCGCGGGTGACAGAAGCCGCGTCCCTGCTTGAATCCTACGGACTTGAGGTCACCATCGGGGGATAAATCAAAGGAGATAAAGATGAACCCACGCATTCAAAAGCTGAGGCGGGAAAGCCTTGATACCCGCGAAAGCCTCTCCCCCGAACGGGCCTTGCTGGTGACCCGGTTCTATGAATCCGGAATCGCGCAGAAAGAAGCGGTTCCGGTGCAGCGGGCCCTCTGTTTCAAACATATCATGGAAAACAAGTCCCTCTGGATCGGAGACGGGGAACTGATCGTCGGGGAACGGGGCCCCGCCCCCAAGGCCACCCCCACCTATCCGGAGATCTGTCTCCACAGCCTGGCGGATCTGGAGATCATCCATTCCCGGGAAAAGGTCTCTTTCGAGGTGACCGACGAAACCCGGAAGATTTACGAAAAGACGGTCATCCCTTTCTGGGAAGGCAAAACGATTCGTGAGAAGATCTTCAAAGAAATGGATCCGGAATGGTCGGCCGCTTACGAAGCCGGCATCTTCACCGAGTTCCAGGAGCAGCGCACGCCGGGCCACACGGTGCTGGGAGACAAAATCTATAAGAAGGGCTTCCTGGACATCAAAGCGGATATCCGCTCGGCCCTGGCCGAGATCGATTACTTCGGCGATCCCGCGGCCATGGAAAAGCGGCAGCAGCTCAAGGCCATGGACATCGCCGCCGACGGGCTCATCGCCTATGCCGATCGCCATGCTGACGAACTGGACCGACGGGCTGAGACCGAAACCGATTCAAACCGCCGGTCGGAACTGCGCCGGATGGCGGAGATCTGCCGCCGAGTGCCGGCCCACGCCCCCGCCACTTTCCGGGAGGCGCTCCAATACTATTGGTTCGTTCACGTCGGGGTCGTCACCGAGCTCAATCCCTGGGACGCTTTCAATCCGGGCCGGCTGGATCAGCATCTCTATCCCTTTTACAAGCGCGAGATCGAAGCCGGAACCTTGACTCAAGAAAGGGCTCGGGAACTGCTTCAGGCATTCTGGATCAAGTTCAACAACCATCCGTCTCCGCCCAAGACCGGCGTCACCGCCAAAGAAAGCAACACCTATACCGACTTCGCCCTCATCAACCTGGGCGGGCTTACCGGGAAGGGGGCCGACGGGGTCAATGATCTCACCTATCTGATGTTGGATGTGATCGAAGAAATGCGGCTGCTTCAGCCCAGCTCCATGGTTCAGGTGAGCAAGAAAAATCCGGATCGATTCATTAAGCGAGCCCTCAAAATCGTCCGGACCGGTTTCGGCCAGCCTTCCGTCTTCAACACCGAGGCCATTGTTCAGGAACTGGTCAGACAGGGAAAACGAATCGAGGATGCCCGGTGCGGCGGCGCCAGCGGGTGCGTGGAAAGCGGCGCCTTCGGAAAAGAGGCCTATTTTCTGACCGGTTACTTCAATATCCCGAAAATTCTGGAGTTGACCCTCTATAACGGTACCGATCCCATGACCGGAAAAGTGATCGGGATTCAAACCGGGCCGTGTCGTCAATTCACCGATTTCGAGACATTCTTTGAAGCATTCCGGCGACAGCTCCGATTTTTCATCGACATCAAGATCAAGGGAAACAACATCATCGAACGGCTCCATGCCCAACACCTGCCGGTTCCCTTTTTATCGCTCCTCATCGACGACTGCATACAGAAAGGGAAAGATTATACCGACGGCGGGGCCCGGTATAACACCTCCTATATTCAAGGGGTGGGGTTGGGCACCGTCACCGATTCCCTGACGGCCATCAAGCATCATGTATTCGACCGAAAAGTGATCACACTGTCGGAACTGGTTTTGGCCCTGGAGGACAACTTTCAGGCCCATGAAACCTTTCGCCAAGATTTGCTCCATTATACGCCTCGGTACGGCAATGACGACGATGTCGCCGACGAGGTGCTTCAGGCGGTGTTCGAGTCCTATTATGATGCCGTCAACGGGCGGCCCAATACTCGGGGCGGGGTCCACCGGGTCAATCTGCTGCCCACCACCGTCCATGTCTATTTCGGCGCTATGATGGGCGCCACACCGGACGGGCGACGGGCCGGACGACCGCTGTCCGAAGGGATTTCTCCGGTCCAGGGCGCCGACCGGAAAGGGCCCACGGCGGTTATCAAATCGGCATCCAAAATCGACCATATCCGCACAGGCGGCACCCTGCTCAATCAGAAGTTTCTGCCCCAGGTCCTGGCCGACGATGCCGGGATCACCAAACTGTCCCACCTGATTCGGGCCTATTTCCGGCTGGACGGTCACCACATTCAGTTCAATGTGGTGGATGCCGGCACTCTGCGCAAAGCCCAGTTATATCCCGACGACTACCGCGACCTCATCGTGCGGGTTGCCGGCTACAGCGATTATTTCGTCCACCTTACCCCTGAGCTTCAGGAGGAGATCATCCAAAGAACGGCTCATGAGAGAGTTTAATTACTGGACAATTTCATGAACTTTAGTTATCCTTTAACGAAATTGCATTCGAAAGGAAGGTCCTATGGCAAATCTCCAAATTAAAAATATGGATGACGATCTTTACGCCCGTTTGAAGGAAATTGCCAGAGGGGAGAATCGTTCCATCAGCCAAGAGGCCCTCTTTGTCCTTCAATCTTATATTAAAATTCGAGAAAAAAATCCTAAAGACAGAACACATGCACAAGCGTTGCTCGAATTGGCCGGCTCATGGGAGGATGACAGAGATGCTGATGAGATTATCCAAGATATCAGAGACGCTCGCAAGAACTCTCAAAGATATGAAAATGGATGATGCTGATGTATCTCCTGGATACTGATACCGTCATCTATATCCTGAAAAACCATTCAATCGTCACCCAAAATCTACAACACCATAAATACAGTCCCATTTCAATCTGCACCATCACCCTCATGGAGCTCTACTACGGAGCCTACAAATCTCAAAGAGCAACGGCAAATATAGCAAAAGTAAAACGGATTGAGGGACTTAGGATTGAAAATTGGACGGTGCCATCGGAGTAATCCATATACGCACCTCCACACTCGAAAATGCCTTTTCTTCTCCCCTCAGCTGATTAACAAGAAATGATCCCTCCGGATGCCGGGATTCGATTGAAACCGCCGGCAGGCGGACGCTCCGGTAAAAGAGGGTTTACATCTTGACAACCCGGAATTCGGATCTATATTTCATCCAAACTCGAAGGTGCTATACACTTGAAAATCAGAAGGATAGAAAACATTAACCTTTTTGCCCGGATACCGGCGACCAAGAAAAATCTACTTGAATTTCTCTGCCGAACCTGGTAATGGATGCGCTGCTTAAATCGAGGCAGTATAGATCGTTATATTTTAAGAATCGGAGGAAAGATCATGCCGTACTATGAATTTGAATGCAATTGCGGGAAGGTGACCGAGGAACTTGTCAAAATGGGAACGGATACCATCCATTGTCCCGCATGTGGTCATGAGGCGCACAAGATCATGTCCCGTTGTTCCTTTTCCCTCAAAGGCGGCGGATGGTATGCGGATGGTTATGCCTCTAAAGGGTCCGGGGGTTCGAATTCCACTTCCACTTCCGGGACCGCCGCCGAGACAAAAACCCCGGCAAAGACCGAATCCAAAAAAGAAACCAGCACCCCCGCCAAAAGCGAATAACCACAGTCCGGCCAAGTTTCCAACGGCGCCGTAAAAGGCCAGCACGCCGCGCCCAACAGGCATGGAGGCGGTTTTTTTAGGGCGCCGTTTCAACCGTTTCAAACCACCCGATATCGTGGCGATTGAATCCGCTGGCTTTTACATTTCGGGCACCGGCTCGGCTTGGTCAGCCGTTTTCGATCCTTAAAGGTAAAACCGCATTCGGCGCAGGTCGCCGGATTCACCTGGAGCTTCCGTTTTTGAGAGGCCACCGACTTGTTGACGTGGTCCAGGTGGGAAGCGACTTCCTTTTCACTGATCCGCAAAGCCTGGGACAATTCCCGAACATCATAACTTTCTTGGGTGAGCAGGTCGATGATCTGCTGACGAATGGTGGGCATGGCGGCTCCTTTCTATTCCACATGAATGACATGGCCCTGAAAAGCGACCTGCTGGCCCGGTCGAATCTTGCGTCGTACCCGCATTTCCACCGATCCGTCCACCTCAACCAGCCCCTCCTCGATCACCGCCTTGGCCATTCCACCGGTATCGCATAGTCCCGAGGCCTTGAGCAATTTGTTCATTTCAATATATTCGCCCGTTATTTTAAACCGATCTTCCATCCATCCCCCAAGTGAAACTTGACTTCATTTTTCGTTCCAACCGCTTCCCTTCTCGTATTTAAATTCGGTAAATTTCCCTTTTCCTCATTTTGATGATGCGGTTAGGCTGAGCGACAAAACGCACGCACGCTTCGGTTGTTAGCAAAATGCCGGGGAAAGCTCAACATCTCTTTACAACCCATAGAAATATTGGTATTAATAAAAGGAGATTAGAGAGCATGTCAATTAAGGAGAGTCGATGAATAAGGATCCATTATCTTGTGTGGAAGTCGACCCCGGCGGGCAAAAAGCGACGGCGGCGGTGATATGGCTCCACGGCATCGGGGCCGACGGCTACGATTTCGAACCGATCGTACCTCAACTGCGTCTGCCCGACACCACGGCGGTTCGATTCGTGTTTCCCCATGCGCCCAAGCGGGAGATCACGTTGCACGGCGGCATTCCTTCCCGGGCCTGGTTCGATATTCTGAGCGACAAATGGCCGCGAACCCCGCAGAGCATCAACCTCGATGATATTGATGAATCCACCGAACAGGTCAACATCCTGATTCAGCAAGAGATCGAAAGGTCCATTCCTTCTCGCCGAATCATCCTGGCGGGGTTTTCTCAAGGGGGCGTGATCGCCCTTCATGCGGGCCTGCGGTATTCATCCCCGCTGGGGGGTATTATGGCCCTCTCCACCTATCTGCCGACGCTGGATTCCCTGGCCGAAGAGCGGAGCGAGGCCAATCTTAAAGTCCCGATTTTCATAGCCCATGGAACCGTCGATCCCATGGTGCCTATCTCCAGCGCATTTGAAACCAAGGATGGGCTGGAAGACCTGGATTATTCGGTGGAGTGGCACGAGTATCATATGGTCCACTCGGTCTGCGTGGACGAAATCGAAGACATTCGATCCTGGCTGCTGAACCTCCTCTGAACATTCTGAATAACCGTCCAAGATGCGCGCTTGAGCAGACCCATGCAGTTTATACCGGCCGATGATTTCTCGGCAAATTCTTTCGGTGTCGCCTGGTGGTTTGCTTTTTCCGGCGACCGGATACTGATCACCCGTCCGAGCCCGGAAACGGTGGATATCCCAAGGATCACCCACCCGGAAGACCTGGGGCTTCACACGGAACAACGGCAATACCTGGGCCGGTTGGACGATCGCCCCTGCTATGCGGCGGCGCTTGCGGAGAATTCGACCGCGCCCGAGGGAACCGCTTTTCAAGGGCTGAGAAGTCTTTATGGAAACCTGGACGAAACGGTTTTCGCCGTGGCCGGGCTGGGGCTCCAGCTCATAAACTGGGACAAGACCCATCAGTATTGCGGCCGGTGCGGCGGCCCGACCCGAAACAAGACCGATGAACGGGCCAAAGTCTGCATCGAGTGCGGTCTGGTCAATCACCCTCGAATATCACCCGCCGTGATTGTTGCGGTGATTCGAGACGGGCGGCTGCTTCTGGCCCATGCCGGTCGATATCCGAATCAAAAGCTTTACAGTGTCATCGCCGGTTATGTGGAACCCGGGGAAAATCTCGAGCAGGCGGTCCGAAGGGAACTGAAAGAAGAAGTCGCCATCGAGGTCAAAAACATTCAGTATTTCGGCAGTCAACCCTGGCCCTACTCAGGCTCATTGATGGTGGGGTTTACCGCGGAATACGCCGGCGGTGAGGTTCAGGAAGACGGCGCGGAAATTCTTCATGCCGACTGGTTCACCCCGGAAAACCTGCCCGACATCCCAGGGTGGGGAAGTATCGCCAGACAATTGATCGACGGGTTCGTCCGCACCTATTCGGCGGGCGGCACATCCGGGACTTCAATACAATCCCAACGACAGCCTGACGGCAGCCCAACGACAGATCGACGAAAAGGAGACCCTGAAAAATGACCTTGACCAAGGCACGCATCATCGAGGAGATTCAAACGGAGCTTCGGTTTTCCAAAAAGGAGACCACGGATCTCATCGAAACACTGTTGGAAATTATGAAACGGACGATGGAAAACGGCGAAGATGTGCTCATCAGCGGGTTCGGAAAATTCTGCGTAAAGGAAAAAAAGCAGCGCCGCGGCAGAAATCCGGCCACCGGGGACGATATGATGCTGTCTCCGCGCCAGGTGGTGACATTCAAGTGCTCGGGCAAACTCCGTGATCGCATCAACAAATCCTAAGGCGGGAGTCAGACCATGATTTACAAATCCAGTATCGACAAAAACAACATTCAACAGGTGATCGGCGTTCTACTGCGAGGGGGACCGTTCAGATCGAGGGATATCGCCGACAAGCTCTCCGGTCGGACGGGTCAGAAAGTCAAAATCGGAACCGTATCCAGCGTTCTTTCCCGTATCAGCGATTCAGAAAAATGCGATCTCGGCCGATTTATTCAAAAAGAAAAGGACGGCAACGCCTGGGTCTACCGAATGGTGGATGAAGCCCGCGCTCTCTCGGAATACCAGGCCTATGGGCTGACCCTCAAAACCGGAGAAGACCGGTATCCGTTGGAACGAGTCCTGCGGGAACATCCGGGTCTGCGAAAGTATGTGGAACCGAACCCGAAACCGGCCCCTTCTCCCTCCACCGTTCGGGTCCGCCGCACCCCTGCCGAGGCCATGCCCTCACATCAGGTGGTCCGCTTTCAACCCGCCCCGAACCGACCGCGAGCCGAGCGGAAGATGGAAATTTCTTTTCGCTATTCCAGCAAGTACGCGGTTTCCCTGACGGCTTCCTTTTCCACGATCTTTCTGCTGTGCTGTCTGCTGGTACTGACCGTCGCTGCTTGCTCCACAATGATCTATATCTTTTTCTATCCCTTCCTCGTTATCGCCGCAGGGGTGAGCGGCCTCTGTATAGCGGGGACGTTGATCTGGAAATTCAGCCGACACCGCCGCTGAAAATCTGCGAAAATTTCTTGAGATGAAATATATGGCCAATCCGATAAAACCACCGGAGTCGATCTATCTGTGCGCCACCGACATCCTCGACAGCGGTCACCCGGATATTCAGACCTACGCCCTGGAAAAAACCGGTTGCGTGGGCAACGACCCGGTTTCCAAGGCGGTAGAACTCTACTATGCGGTTCGAGACGACATCCGGTACGACCCATACCGGCCCTTTTACCGCCCCGACCATTACCGGGCCAGCACCGTTTTAAAAACCGGAAAGGGATTCTGCATCACCAAAGCGGGGCTTCTGTGCGCTCTGGGTCGGGCCTGCGGCATTCCTTCACGGATCGGTTTCGCCGATGTCCGCAACCATATCGCCACCCGGCAGTTGCTGGACCACCTCGGGTCGGACCGATTCGTCTATCACGGGTATACCGAATTTTTCCTGAACGACCGGTGGGTCAAATGCACCCCCGCCTTCAACATCGAACTCTGCCGAAAGCACCGGGTGCCCCCCCTTGAATTCGACGGGCTTGAGGATTCCATTTTCCATGCTTACAGTGAGGACAACCGGAAATTCATGGAATATCTGGCCTATCACGGCGAGCGAACCGATATCCCGGTGGATGAAATCGTCACCGCCTGGAAAGCGGAATACGGCCCGGATCGGGTTCAGGGATGGATCGACGATCTTGAACGCCTAAAAGGGCGGCCACCGGAAGACTAGACAGTAATACGGCGCTGCAGGTCCAGGCAAGGAGGCGCATATGATTCAGGATTACGGATTCGGCAAGATCACGGTCGACGGGGAAACCTACTCCAACGATATCAAAATCATCGACGGCAGGG
Source organism: Desulfococcaceae bacterium (assembly GCA_046541495.1). Lineage (GTDB taxonomy): Bacteria > Desulfobacterota > Desulfobacteria > Desulfobacterales > Desulfococcaceae > JAABSQ01. The sequence continues at coordinate 3,442 of JBKHDE010000079.1, read as the reverse complement.
TCGTCCCCGAATGGTGGCGGGATGAAGGCCACCGAATCACTCTCGAGGATATTCAGGACATCCTCGACAAAGCTCCGGATATTCTGGTGGTGGGAACCGGCTACTACGGAAACATGAAATCCACCGACACCTTCCGCACCGGGGTCAAAGACCGGGGAATCGAGCTTATCGAAGAGAAATCCGGCCAGGCCGTGAAGACCTTCAACCAACTCCGTGAAGAAGGCAAGGATGTGGCCGCCGGATTTCATCTCACCTGTTAGCGGTTCGGCGCGAATATCGATTTATCCATAAAAATTCCCCATCTCACCCGTTTTTCGGCTGAACACGGCGTCTGCCGCTCCCTGAGCGGCAGTTCCATCCTTTTTTCTCCGCTTTACATCATTGACAACCCCGCGCCGCCCTTAGTAAGATCCCTGTTTTAAGATATGAGACACAATCTTGAGGCATACCATTTCCCGCGCCGGACACACCGCCGGCGCTTGACCCTATTGCGGAAGAAAGGAATGTGATCCATGACGACTCCATTGCGCGTGCTCATCATCGGCGGCGTGGCCTGCGGACCCAAAACCGGGGCCCGGCTGCGGCGGCTCATGCCCGACGCGGACATCACCATGATCGACAAAGGAGAACTGGTTTCCTACGGGGCCTGCGGACTGCCCTATTATGTGGAAGGGGTCTTTCCCAACATCAAGGCCCTCACCCATACCCAGGTGGGGCTTCCCCGAACCCCTGAATTTTTTGAAAAGACCAAGGGATTCAAGGTGATGAACCGAACCGAAGCCCTGAGCATCGACCGGGAGAAAAAAACGGTGCGGGTCAAAAACCTCACCACCGGCGAGGAAACCGATCTGCCTTATGATAAACTGGTCCTGGCCACCGGCGGCCGCCCCTTTCGGCCGCCGATCCCGGGGATTCATCTCAAGAATGTCTGGTTTATGACCCATCCCGACGACGCCGACACCCTGGTCAAGGAGGTCGAGGCCCAGGGGCTGGAAAAGGCGGTGATGGTCGGCGCCGGGTTTATCGGCATGGAAATGGCGGAAGCCCTGATCTATAAAGGGCTGGATGTCACGCTGGTGGAGATGCAGGACCAGATCCTGCCCGGGGTCCTGGACAAGGACATGGCCGACTATGCCCAGATTCACCTGGACGACAACGATGTCGAGGTGGTCCTGAGCGAGCGGGTGACGGCGCTTCTGGGGGATGACGCGGATGATAAGCTGACGGCGGTCCAGACCGACCGGAACACCTATGACGCGGATCTTGCCATCATCGCGGTGGGCACCCGGCCCAACTTCGAACTGGCCGAGGCCGCGGGATTGTCCTGCCGCCGGGGCATTATCATCAACGAGTACTGCCAGACCAGTGATCCGGATATCTACGCCGGGGGCGACTGCGTGGTCAACCACTACGCCGGAAAAGGCACCGGCGATTACATGTATGCGCCTTTGGGCTCCACCGCCAACAAACAGGGCAGAATCATCGCCAACCACATCGCCGGTCGGCCGTCCCCCTACAGCGGCATCACCGGTACCGGCATCGTCAAGGCCTTCGACTTCACCGTGGGCCGCACCGGACTGACCGAAACCCAGGCCATTCGGCTGAATCTCGACTACGAATCGGTCATCTGGGGAGGACCGGATAAACCCCATTATATGAAAGACGCTCGATATCTATTAATCAAGATGCTGGCGAACCGCAAAGACCGCAAGGTCATCGGGGTGCAGGTGGCCGGGATGGGGGCCGGCGACAAACGGCTGGACGTGGCCGCCTCCACCATCTTCTACGGCGGCGCCCTGGATGATCTGGCCGACATCGACCTGGCCTACGCCCCGCCCTACAGCCCGCCCATCGACCCGATCGCCGCCTGCGCCCAGGTGCTCTCCAACAAACTCGACGGCCTGGCGCACTGCATCTCCCCGGCCGAAGCCAAACGCCGCATGGATCAGGGGGAGGTGGTATTGCTGGACGTCCGGGAACCCGACGAAAACAAAATGCTCAAGATGGCCTACGACAAGGTCATCCATATCCCTTTGGGCGAACTTCGGGACCGGATCAACGAACTCCCCAAAGACACCGATATCCTGCCCTTCTGCAAAATCAGCCTGAGGGGCTACGAAGCCCAGCGGATTCTCAACGCCAATGGATACAACCGGGTGTGGTTTATCGAAGGCGGCCATGAGGCCTGGCCGTATGAGTTGGATTATTTGGGAATGTAAGGGTTTGAATCAGGATGGCCGGGATTAAAAAGGATGGCCAGGATGATGCCGTGCCATCCTGGATATCCTTCGCTTATCCGGGCTATCCTGATTCAGATGGAGTTGGGTTTGAATCAGGATGGCCGGGATGAGAATGGATGGTCAGGATGGTTCGCTGGAATCTGAAAGAGACGATTTTACATTTTCGATTTCCCGCACGCTCAACCCGGTCGCTTCAGCGATCTGCTCGATCGACAACACTCCCAATTTCAGCAGATTGATAGCTGTTTCTTTTTTCTCTTCTTTTCTGCCTTCCTTCCTACCTTCTTTCCTGCCTTCTTCCCGACCGATTTTTTTGGCCTCATTCAAAAACATGGCCTCGTCTTTCAACGCCTTCTCCCTTCTTTCCGCCAATGATGCGGTCGGGAAACAGTGTGCTTTGAATCAGGATGGTCAAGATGTAAAAGGATATCCAGGATAATCCCGTACCATCCTGGGTATGTTTGGTCCGAATTCCGATTCACGCGATTCAGGCAATGGACATGACGACCTTCCGCATCGACGACGGTTGAATCATGTCATGTTATCGATTACAAAACCCGTCGCTTCATCCAAGACATCCTTGAAATCAGGCATATTGGAAGTGCGTATTTCGTTTGAGATGTGTTTGTGATGCGGATGGGTATCGAGTTCACCATGGTGCGGAGCATTGTCATACCGAAAAACCATATGCTTTTCGGTTGACATGTAATGATATCGGTAATCCGTGATCAGCGTTTCGGTGTCGCCAAAACGGATATGTTGGAAAATGGAAAGCGTCGAACCATCCACGAAGTGGATGTTGCCTTTGAGGTAAGCCGTCGAAGGACTCGTCTGAAATTTATGAAGATCATGGAAAAGCACCAGGGGATGGCGGATGAGATGTTTTTCGATGAATCCGAAATGGATGTCATGCGATTGCAATCTTTTTCAGCTCCTCTTGGGTCTTCTCCCATTCATCTATACCTTCTATCAGGGCCTTCCATTCAAAAAAATCAAGATTATCTTCCATTTGCCCCTGCTGCCAGCAGCTGTAAAAATCTTCCGAAGACAATCGATATTTTTCTTCAAAAACAGCGCATTTCCGCTGTAATCGACGAATGGCCAATTCACAAATTCGGTTTTCTCTGCCGACGACGCTTGCGATTCGATTCATGGTGTTCTCCTTTTGTGCCGCAGGAAGTCATCAATAGCCAGGATGTAAA
>JBKHDE010000078.1:0-17997 GCA_046541495.1 Desulfococcaceae bacterium | reverse complement strand
AGGATATTTTCCCGGACCGGCAAGAACTCGCATTCGCTCAAACAGCTTCCCGGCCTGAGAAAATGCCCTGGTGGGGTAGCCTATCCATTCTTTCTTTCAGAATTGGCTGAAACGATGATCAAGGTCACTCTTATCATCTAAGAGTTTCCTATTTTAGGCGATCTCCAAAAAAATGAAATAATCGGAAGCCGGTATTTGACGTATGAAAAGGGCGTAGAATGCAGGTAGGTTTTCCAAGGAACCTCCTGAGAAACCGCCAAGGGTTCAGTGTACAGACATATTACAGGTTTTCATGATTCGAAATACCCACTTTTCACTATATCACTGAATCCGGTGGGCCGCTAGAATGAATCCACATTTATGAATACACGGTTAAAATTCAACAAGGAGGTTTCCTGATGAACATGTTTTGTTATCAATGCGAACAGACGGCAAAGGAATCGGGATGCACGGCCCACGGGGTGTGCGGCAAATCCCCGGATGTCGCGGAAATGCAGGACCTGTTGATGTATGCCATGAAGGACATCAGCCGGTACGCGCATGGCGCCGCCGAACTCGGCAAAACCGACACCGATATCGACCGGTTTCTGGCCGAGGGGATGTTCGCCACCGTCACCAACGTCAACTTCGACGCCAAAGACGCCGGCAAAACCCCCGAGACCTTCCACACCCCGGTGGAGTGGTGGAAAGAGACCGAAAACCTCGACAAAATGATTCAGACCGGCGAACAGGTGGGCATTCAGAACCGAATGAACAAGCTGGGCGAGGATATCACCGGGCTTCAGGAGCTGCTGACTTACGGTATGAAAGGGATCGGCTCCTATTCCTACCACGCCGATATTCTCGGCAAACGAAGCGAAGATGTGGACGCCTTTATTCGGGAAGGCATGAGTTATCTCACTCAAGAACCCAAAAGCCTGGAAGAGCTTCTGGGGATGAACCTGAAATGCGGGGAAGCCAATCTCAAGATGATGGAGCTTCTGGATGCGGCCCATACCGAAACCTACGGCCATCCCGAACCCACCAAGGTGCGGGTCACCCCGGTCAAGGGAAAGTGCATCGCCGTTTCCGGCCATGATCTCAAGGATCTGGAAGAGATCCTGAAGCAGACCGAGGGCAAGGACATCAATGTCTACACCCACGGGGAGATGCTGATGTGCAACAGCTATCCCGGCCTGAAAAAATATGACCACTTCAAGGGCAATTACGGCGGTGCCTGGCAGGACCAGCGTCAGGATTTCGACGCCTTTCCCGGCGCGATTCTGATGACCACCAACTGCATTCAGAAGCCCAAAGGCAGCTATGAAGACCGGATCTTCACCAGCGGCCCCACCGCCTGGCCCGGGCTGAAGCATGTCCATTATTCCGATTTTTCCCCGGTCATCGAAGCGGCGGAGAAGGCGGAAGGGTTCACCGAAGACTATCCGGAGAAGTTCACCATGACCGGGTTCGCCCACAATGCGGTGATGTCGGTGGCCGATCAGGTGGTGGATGCGGTCAAGAACGGCCAGATCCGCCATTTCTTTTTGATCGGCGGGTGCGACGGCGCCAAACCCGGCCGCAACTATTACACCGATTTCGCCAAGGCGGTGCCCCGGGACTGCGTGATTCTGACCCTGGCCTGCGGCAAGTACCGGTTCAACAAGCTCGATTTCGGAGATATCGGCGGCATTCCGCGAATGCTCGACTGCGGCCAGTGCAATGACGCCTACTCGGCCATTCAGATCGCCCTGGCCTTGTCCAAGGCCTTCGATACGGATGTCAACGAACTGCCGCTGTCGTTCGTGCTGAGCTGGTTCGAGCAGAAGGCGGTGGCCATTCTGCTGACCCTGCTGCACCTGGGAATCAAGGACATGCGCCTGGGCCCGACCCTGCCTGCCTATGTGACCCCGAGCGTACTCAAGGTGCTTCAGGAGAACTACAATCTGATGCCGATCACCACCCCTGAAGCGGATATGAAAGCCATACTGGGTGAGTAATGTGAAGGAGGTACCATGAGCACCGAAGCGATTCTCAAGGCGGTGGATCTCGGAGAGCGGATGCGGCATGTCCTGGTGGCCACCGCGGACGACCGAGGGATGCCGCATCTCGCGGCCGCCGGACGCATCGCGGTGGTGTCGGAAAACCGCATCGCCGTTGAAGCCTGGTTTTGCCCGGGTACGGTTGAAAATGTTCGAACCAATCCGATGATTTCAGTGGTGGCCTGGGATCAGAAAACCGATATCGGTCACCAGATTCTCGGGGAAGTGGAGCAGGTGGAGGAGACCGCCATGATGGACGGATTCGCCCCGGAACTCGGCACCGAGGAGCCCTTGCCCCAGTCCGAAAGAAAACTGATCATTCGCGTAGAAGAAGTGCTCGCCTTCAGCCATGCGCCTCACAGTGATACTGTGGAATGAGATAATTTTAGGAATCAGCAGTTCAGGGAAAGGAGTGTGCGAATGAAAAATCTCGAAAAAGTACGAAAGATCATGATCGAACGCCATCTGAAGGCCCGGGGGGTCAAAGACCCGGATGTGTTGCGCGCCATGGAGGCGGTGCCCCGGGAAATGTTCCTGCCCGATGAAATGGCCGAGTTCGCTTACGAGGATTCGCCGCTTCCGATCGGAGAAGGTCAGACCATCTCTCAACCCTATATTGTGGCGGTGATGACCGAAATGCTGGAGCTTAAAAAAGGCGACCGGGTGCTTGAGATCGGCACCGGGTCGGGCTATGCCGCGGCCGTGCTGAGCCGAATCGTGGATGAGGTCTATACGGTAGAACGGCACCAGGAGCTGGCTGAATCCGCCAAGGAGGCATTCCGCCGGGTGGGTTATGACAATATCCATGTGCGCCACGGCGACGGCTCCCAGGGATGGTTTGAACATTCTCCCTATGACGCCATCATCGTGGCGGCCGGTTCCCCGGGTATTCCCCGGACCCTTAAAGATCAGCTCGCCATTGGCGGGCGGCTGGTGATTCCCACCGGTTCCAGCCGGGCCCAGGATCTGGTCCGTATTCGAAAGACCGGGGATGAGGATTTTGAACGGGAAGAACAGTTCGGCGTTCGGTTTGTACCCCTGGTGGGCGATGAAGGATGGGAAGACGAATCCGCCACCGGACCCTCCACCAAAGTCCATCCCTCCAGGCCCATTGCCGAAGTGATCGACCGGACCGCGGATGGCGTTCCCTCGATCGCAGAAAAGGATATTTCCCCGCTGCTCGACCGCATCGGCGACGCGAAAGTCGTGCTGCTGGGGGAGGCCACACACGGTACCGCCGAATTTTACGAGATGCGGGCTCGAATCACCCGGGAACTGATGGAGAAAAAGGGGTTCAATATCGTGGCCATCGAAGCCGACTGGCCGGATGTGGCCCAGGTGAACCGGTACATTCAGGGGATCGAGGCCGAAACGGACCCGGTGGAAAAGCCGTTCAAGCGGTTTCCCACCTGGATGTGGGCCAACGCCCAGTTTGCCGATTTCGTGGAATCCCTGCGATCCTTCAATCTGGATGCGGCCCGGTCCGGCGGGGTCAGCCTGTATGGTCTCGATCTGTACAGCATGCACCGTTCCATCGGTTCGGTCCTCAACTATCTGGACGATCTCGACCCGGACACCGCCGCCGTGGCCCGGCAGCGGTACGGATGCCTCACCCCCTGGCAGCAGAATCCCGCAGCCTACGGCGCGGCGACCCTGTCGGGCCGATACCGGGAGTGTGAACCCGAAGTGGTGAAGATGCTTCAGGACCTGTTGGACAAACGGGTGGCCTATGAGTTCAAGAATGAGCAGCGGTTTCTCGAAGCGGTTCAGAACGCCCGAGTGATCAAAAGCGCCGAGCAGTATTACCGCACCATGTATTACGGCTCCCGGGAATCCTGGAACCTGCGGGACGGACACATGTTCGATACCCTAAAAATCGTGCTCGGGTTTCACGGCCCCGATGCCAAAGCGGTGGTCTGGGAACACAATTCCCATATCGGCAATGCGGCGGCCACTGAAATGGGGGTCAGCGGTGAAAAGAATGTGGGACTCTTCTGCCGGGAGGCTTTCGACCAGGATGCTTACCTGATCGGCTTCGGCACCGACCACGGCACGGTGGGGGCGGCTGTCGAATGGGACCAGCCCATGAAGGTGATGCAGGTTCGCCCGTCTCATGAGGAGAGCTATGAGTATCTCTGCCACCAGGCGGAGATGGACAACTTCTTTCTGCCCCTGCGCCATGGGCCGGACAAATTGCGCGAGGCGCTCTCCCGATCCCGGCTGGAGCGGGCCATCGGGGTGGTCTATTCGCCGGAAACCGAACTTCAGAGCCATTATTTCTATGCGGAGCTGCCCCGTCAGTTCGACGAATACATCTGGTTCGACGAAACCCGGGCGGTGGAGCCCTTGACCATGAAAACCGGCAAAGGCTTGCCGGAAACATTTCCGTTCGGGGTGTGAGGGGTCAATCGGGAGGTGAGAGGAGAACATGAATTGAAAGCAGCGGATTGCATTCATCTCGAGGGTCGGTTACCTGTCGGAATGCATGAGACGGAAGGGGAATAGATGTCCGAACCGAAAATGATCGAACTGGCACTGCAGGGCGGAGGCTCCCACGGGGCATTTACCTGGGGGGTTCTCGACCGCCTGCTGGAGGATGAGCGCATTCGGATCGAAGGCATTTGCGGCACCAGCGCGGGCGCCATGAATGCCGCGGTGGCGGCGGACGGGCTCGACCGCCGGGGCGAGAAGGGGGCCCGGGAGGCATTGAGGCATTTCTGGAAAGAGGTGAGCAAGGCCGGAAAATATTCGCCGTTACAGCGGACCCTGTTCGACCGCCTGCGCGGACGCTGGACGCTCGATTCTTCTCCGGGCTACATCTTCTTCGACCTGCTTTCGCGCCTGGTCTCTCCGTATGAGATCAACCCCTGCGGCTTCAATCCGGTCCAGAATCTCATCGAAAACTTGATCGATTTCGAGCATGTCCGCCGGGCCGAGGGAATCAAACTTTTCGTGGCCGCCACCAACGTACGCACCGGAAAGCAGAAAATCTTCCGCCGTGAGGAAATGACCGCCGACATGGTGATGGCATCGGCCTGCCTGCCGTTTATCTTTCAGGCGGTGGAAATCGAGGGGGAAGCCTACTGGGACGGGGGATACATGGGCAACCCGGCCCTGTTCCCGCTGGTGGAGGAATGCCGGGCCCGCGACCTGGTCATCGTCCAGATCAATCCCGTTCACCGCGAGGAAATTCCCCGCAAGGCTTCGGATATCCTCAATCGAGTCAACGAGATCTCCTTCAATTCCAGCCTGATCAAGGAAATCCGATCCATTTCGCTCCTGAAAAAGCTGATCGAGGTGGGCAACCTCGAGGATCAGCGGTTCAAGGATGCGCTTTTTCACCGCATCAGCGCGGACGTGGAGCTCAAGCCCCTGGACGTGTCGAGCAAGGTCAATACGGAATGGGCTTTCCTGGAGCACCTGCACGACGTCGGGTACCGCACCACCGAGAAATGGCTCGAGGAGAACTACGAGCAGATCGGCCACCGGTCGACCCTCGACATCGAATCGGTCTATCTCGAGACATGAAGGGAGGCTTCGCATGACCGGCATCCTCGGGGTGGTCCTCGCACTGGCCCTGCTCATGTACCTGGCCTTTCGGTCCATCAGCGTTCTGGTGCTCGCGCCGCTCATGGCCGTGCTGGCCGTGCTGTTCGAACCGGGTACGCCGGTTCTGGCGAGTGTGACCCAGGTCTTCATGGCCGCCGTCGGCAATTTCATCATTCTCTATTTCCCCCTCTTTCTGCTCGGCGCCGTTTTCGGAAAGCTGATGGACGACAGCGGTTCGGCCCGGTCCATCGCCCGGTGGACCATCGAGAAGTTCGGCGGGGAGCGTTCCATCCTGGCCGTGGTGCTTTCCTGCGCGGTGCTGACCTACGGCGGGGTGTCGCTGTTTGTGGTGGCCTTCGCCATCTATCCGGTCGCGGCGGCCCTGTTTCGCCAAAACGGCATCCCCAAGCGGCTGATCCCCGGCACCATCGCGCTGGGGGCATTCACGTTCACGATGACCGCCCTTCCGGGCACCCCCGCCATCCAGAACGCCATCCCGATGCCGTTTTTCGGGACCACCCCTTTTGCCGCGCCCTTTCTGGGGATCATCACGGCCGGCGTCATGTTCTCCCTGGGCATGTTGTGGCTCAATCGGCAGTATCGATCGGCCATGGAGCGGAAAGAGGGCTACGGCGATCATGAAGACGCCCGCCCCAAAGCGGACCGAATGCTGCGCGAGCGCGCCGAGGGAGAGGGTTTCGATATCGTCGAACTCAATGAAAAGCCGGAATCTGCAGGCTTGCCGGGTTTCGGGGTCGCCCTGTTTCCGATCGTGCTGGTCATCGCCATGAACTATCTCTTCAGCATGGTGATCATTCCGGCCATGGACACCGCCTATCTCGCCCTGCCGCGGTACGGGGAAACGGACGTGAATACGGTCCGCGGCGTCTGGGCCATCATTTCGGCGCTGGCCATCTCCATCGCGGCCCTTGCCGTGATCAACCGGAAACGTTTCACCTCCCTTATCGAGACCATCGACACAGGCGCCAACGCCTCGGTTCTGCCCATTTTCAATACCGCCAGTCTGGTCGGTTTCGGCGCGGTCATCGCCTCGCTTTCCGCATTCGAGGTCATCCGATCGGGGGTGATGGATATCGGCGGCGCGAACCCCCTCGTTTCGCTGGCCCTGTCGGTGAACATCCTGGCGGGCATTACCGGCTCCGCCTCGGGCGGCATGAGCATCGCGCTGCAGACCCTGGGGGGCGATTACATGCGGATGGCCGGCGAATCCGGCCTATCACCGGATCTCCTGCACCGGGTCACCACCGTCGCCACCGGAGGCCTCGACAGCCTGCCCCACAACGGCGCCGTCATTACGCTGCTGTCGATCTGCAGTCTCACGCACCGCGAATCCTATGGGGATATCTTCGTGGTGGCTGTGCTCGGACCCCTGTTTTCGCTCGTGGGGCTGATTCTCCTGGGCACTTTTCTCGGAGCATTTTAATCCCCGGGAAAAATAAAAAGGGCGAACCGGAAGGTCCGCCCTGAAGTGGAAACGGGTCATGCAGATGCCCGCCGAAAAATGGTAAGCAGGCAGTCGGTATCAGGCGGGTTCGTATTTGGCCTCTGTCGGAAATCCGGCCTTTTGCCATTCTTCCCAACCCCCTTGGAGTGCGTAGACATTCGAATAACCGGCTTCCTTCATCTTTTGCGCCGACCCGGCGCTGGTGTTTTCTTTCGGTCATGAACAATAGAGGACATAGGTTTTGCCCTCGGGGCGCATCCGCATCCAGGTATCCATTTCATTGGGGTTTTCCAGCCGGGCGCCCTGAATCTTTTCCTCGCTCTGCTCCTTGTCTTTGGGCTGCCGGACATCGATGACCTCCACCTGCGGATCATCCAGCTTGTCCTTCAATTCTTCCTTCGGCATTCTCGGGACTTCCTGAGCCATGGATTTTCTCCTTTTCATGTATATTCAAAAAAAACCGGGTTTTCACCCGAAACCGACCCGAAACCGACCCGAAATCGAATCGATGGGGTCCATGATTTCAGATCGTCAGGGAAATGAAAATGGGGTGAATCGGGTATTTCCCCGTGTGCGGGGTGAAGATGCAAAGGAGACGGGATAAAGATAATTATCCCGAATAAAGCCGCTTCTTTTGAGTAATTTAATTCAACAAAATACATGAATTTCGGTATTTCAGTTCCATCCGAATTCTATAGAATTGACTGTTATAAGCCGTTTCGGCGAGCCGCACCTTTGTTCACCGACATGAGGTCGGCGAATTCCATTCATCAGACTGGTTTTCACCAGAGAAAGGAGCACGAACATGAGCGAAAGTGTCTACAAAATTATCGAGCTGGTCGGATCAAGCCCGAATTCATGGGAAGATGCCGCGAAAAACGCGGTGGAAGAAGCCGGCAAGTCCCTCAAGAACCTTCGCATCGCGGAGATCGGCAAGCTGGACATGCGGATGGAAGAAGGTAAAATCGCCGCGTATCGCGCCCGAGTCAAGGTGTCCTTCAAATACGAAGGCAAATAATTTTTCAGAATGTAGAAGTCATGAAGATACCAGAAAGAGGAGGCCTCGGCGATACAGCCGAGGCTTTTTTTATGGATTAAGAAAGGCGGGACGCCATGCTCAATTTTTCCCGGCGGCGAATGGAAACGGTAGGGCTTCCGCCCGGCTCACTGATCCATGTCGGCGAGAAAAGGACGGAGAAAACCACCATCTCCCTGATCGATTACGATGAAACCCACTTTGAAACCCATGAGGATCTTTCGGTGGAAGAGACCTTCGCCTTTCGGGACCGGGAAAACACCACCTGGATTCATATTCAGGGCATCCATGATCCCTCGGTGGTGGAAAAAATCGGAACCCACTATCATATTCATTCCCTGGTGCTGGAGGATGTGCTCAATTCCGACCAGCGGCCCAAAATCGACCGGTATGAAGATTGCCTGTATGTGGTGATGAAAAGCATTCGAAGCCGACACGATTCCCCGCAAGAGACCGCTTCCATTATGGTTGAGCAGGTGAGCATCATTCTAGGACCCAACTTCGTGATCTCTTTTCAGGAAAGCGACGCACCCATTTTTAATCCGGTTAAAAAGCGGATTCTCAACCGCATGGGGCGGATTCGAAAACTGGGGAATGATTACCTCGCCTATGCCCTCATGGACACCATTATCGACGACTATTTTCTGGTTCTGGATGACCTGGAGGATGAAATTGAAAAATACGAGGAAAACCTGATTCTGGACCGGCCGAGGGAAAATCCCTTTGGCCTCTACCAGTTGAAACGACAGATCCTCTATGTCCGCAAGGCGATTTATCCGGTACGGGACCTGGTGGTGCGGTTCCAGAAGACCGACCTCGCCTTGGTGAGCGAATCCACCGCCGTCTATGTGAGGGACCTTTACGACCATGTCATTCAGCTCATCGACATCGTGGAAACCTTTCGTGAAATGTCGACCAGTCTTCTGGAACTGTATCACACCAGCATCAGCAACCGAATGAACGAGGTCATGAAGGTGCTGACCATCATCTCCACCACCTTTATACCCCTGAGCTTCATTACCGGCCTGTACGGCATGAACTTCAAGTATATGCCCGAGCTGGAATGGAAATGGGGATACGCGGCGGTGTGGGGGGTCATTCTGGCGGTGGCGTTGACCCTGTTGGTGTTTTTTAAGCGGAAGAAATGGCTGTAAATTCTTCCGACAAAAGGGCGCTCTTTTTGGGTGAATGCTCTGAAATGACCGTTTTGTAAGTTCCTCAAAATATGCTATAGGAGACCGGAATGTGAAAAATTCCCGATTCCGAGGAGATTGCGGAAGGATGCGGGAAGATTGATCAAATCCTTTTTGGGCCTTTCTCTTCGGAGAAATTGCTCATGACCATGCTCAGGACAGGTTTTATGCGCCCAAAGCCCTTTTTCAGGTCTCCGTTTCTTCTCTTTCTGATACTCACCTGTTCTCTTCTTAAAACCCCGATTACGGTTCGGGCGGCCGAGGAGATACGGCTTCCCATGGATATGTCGATTCTTCGGAATGAATTGATGCTGGCCCGGGCCGAAACGGATCAAAAACCGCCCTGGCCGCGAAAGATCATCTATGACCAGGTGGTCTTGGATCCGAATCGCCGGGCCTTCCGCTACTCTGTCCAATCCGTCGAGGTTCCGGAAAAGCCGGAACGGATCATTCCCCATACCGTCAACATGGCCGAAATCCTCTGGGCCATCTGCCCGCGGGAGCGGATTGCGGCATTTCATTCAAAAACGGCGGACCCGGCGATCTCCTTTATCGCTGAGCCGATCGGGGATCGGTTTCCGCTGTTTTCTTCCGAGACATCAGCGGCCTCCATCTTTTCCCTTCAACCCGATCTGGTTCTGACCGCCTATCCGTCCGGTCCCGAACTCAACCAGATTTTCGATAAAACCCGAATTCCCTGCCTCGACCTGGGGTATATCGGCTCGCTTCAAACGATTCAGAAGCAGATTCGCCTGATCGGAAGGGCCATCGGTGAAATGGGAAACGCCGAGGCCCTCATCCGAATCATGAACCGGAATCTTCGGCAAATACTTCAAAAGATGCCGAAACCGGACCCCCCGCCCCGGGTGGTTCTCTATGCCAAGGACGGGTTTGTCACCGGCCGGGCCACCCCTTTCGATACAGTTTGTCGAATCATCGGAGCGGTCAATGTGGCGGCGGAGCAGAAGATCTCCTTCCTCAAACAGGTCCCGCCTGAAACGATTTTGGAATGGAATCCGGACCTGATCGTGATCCCCTCCGAACACGCCCGGGAGCTTCACTCCCGGTTCCGTGAGAGCCCGATCCTCAGCCGCACCGACGCCGTTCGCAAGGAAAGGATATATGCGGTGGACGGCCGTTACTTGAATGCCGGGTCGCAATTCATTCTCTTATCCGCCAATCTGTTGGCCGGGATTGTTTATCCAGGGTCGTTTTCGCCAGGCGACGGGGCCAGACCCCTTCCAGGTCAAAGGTGATCGGTCAGGCTTCCTGAAAGCGCGCCTCAAAAACCGCCTCTTTTTCAGGCGGAGGATGAACAAAGGTGTTTTTGACCCGTTGGGACTTGTGAAAATAGAGCGACCAGACGGTGGTGTGAATGGCCGCCCGAATCAGATTTTTGAAATCCGCCGGAGTCTGGGAATCCTGAAGGGAAGGTATCGCCTGGCCCCAGACCTGGTCGACCACCTGAAGGAGAAAGACGCCAACCAGATAGATAATGAATATTCTGGGAAAGGCGTTTCGCTTCTGAAAAAAAAGAATGACCATCAGTACCGCAAACACCAGCCAGAGAATATTGAATACCAGTTCATAAATCAGAAGAGGCTGCCAGAGCGGATGAAAAAACTCGGAACCGGGGGCGGTCAACCGGTTCCATCGGCTGAGGGTGAACAGGGGGTAGAGGGCGCTCATCTGATAGAGGTGGACCAGCGGCTTTATGGATATGGCGAAAGCGGCCAGCCACAGCCACCCGTGGATACCCTTCGGCCCGGTTTCATTCATGGCAGCCGGTGAATATCGGACTGCATCATAGCGGTAGACTTTGTGAGCGGCAACCAGGCCGAAACAGAGTACAAAACCCGCGAGTATCGCCACCGTCCAGTTCAATTCTTCCTTCCACGGTTTCACAGGCCCTTCCACCGGGGTATAGAGAAGGTAGCCCAGTTCATTCTTGAGCCGTTTCAGGTTGGACAGATGGGCCGGGGCCTGCTCCGCCGAAACATGATCGGTTCGGGTGCGAAAGGCGTTCGAGATGGTGAGATGCCGGTCTTCATACCGGATACTCCGATCGAACACCATGGCCTCGTCCTCGATATGAACCGATTCGGGCCCGATCTCCCAGTCATCAGAGAGATCTACATGAGTGGTCTGCTGAAACCGGACCGGATGATCCACATGCAGCGGCATGGACCGCCGGCGGGTGGCGGGAAGCGCGATCAGGTTGTACAATTCCAGCGGCTGAAAGGTCGCCTCCACCCTTCCGTCCGTCTCGGACGGCTGCCAGATATGGGGGATGGTATATGTTTCCGTTACCGTGATCGTATTGGTATCGATATCATCTTCCACGGAAATCGGTTCCTTCAAAAGAATATCCGGATAGATAGCCGCATAGTAATTGAGATAGGATTTTTCGATTTCCTGTGTGCTCTGCCGGTCGAACTGCCCCCGCAGAAGGTCGGCCCGGGAGCGGCGGTAGACCGATCGAATGGTATAGGCCACCGGATCATCCGGTTCGCCGCTTACATCGAACCGCTCCTCGATCTCCTGGTCGGGCAGCGGGTCGTCCGGAACCTCGATGGCGCTCAGCTCCCGGGTTTCCGGATCGAGGACCAGGGCCACGGAATAGTCGGGCTGTGTGAAATGCTGAAGGCTGCCGCGCTGGTAGCTCCAGGTCGGGTCCATCCAATAGGTTCGGCCGTTCACCCGGGTCTGAAGGATGACATGATTGAAGGCGTTGGGACTGGGGCGCCAGTCCCGAATCCGGTGCCGATATCGGGTATGAACCAGGGCGGGCCGGGATTCGATGTCCATGGCATGGAGCATTTTATGAAGCAGAAAGGCTTTGTCTTTGCAGTCTCCGAACCGGCGCTGAAGCACCCGGGAGGGTTCATGGGGCTGGTGGGAGGCGGGGCCGATTTCGATGCCCATGTACCGGATGTCGTCCTGGACGAATCGAAGGGCCTGAATCACCCGGCCTTCCGGGGTCGGATCGGCTTCCAAAATTTCCTGAATTTTGGCATCCAGTGCGGCGCTGTTTTCTTCCGGAAGGGCGTAAAGCTCCGCGCCCCATCGGGCGACATCGCCCCAGGTGGCGGCTTCGCTGAATTGGAGCCAGGGGAATGCCGAATACCAGGGCGGCAGATCGCTGTCGGGGATGATCGCCGGCAGGTGATCCTCTGAAAAAAGATACTCCTTCATTCCGTCGATTTCCCGGGTCCGAAGCCCGATTTCCTTGCCGTGGTGCTTGATGTAGATCGTCCGGTCTTCGGGCCAGAGCAGACGATGGCGAAACCGATGCACCGGCACCCGCCACTGGGTCCCGAGGTCGTGGTAGTAGCGGCCCCCGAACACCGGATTGGCGCCCCGCAGGGTAAAGCTGTATTCCAGGATATCCCCCACCCGCAGATCATCCAGGATCAAAGTAAAGGTTTTAGATCCGTCGTAGATCTGGGTCTCTAAAGCCTCTTCCCGCTGAAGCAGGGATATCTTTTCCGGGTCCAGCCGGTCCAGGATCTTTCCGTTCCGGTGAATTGCGATGCGATGAACCGCCAGGGACTGGTAGCTGGGGTCAAAGGTGATCAACACCTGGGAAAGGGCTTCAATGCCGCCCTGGTTGACGACTTTTTCGGCAAAATGCTTGTAAAATTCACCCGCTTCAAATGTGGGATGGGCCTGGGTATCCACCAAAAGGAAATAACTGCCGTTGCTCACGGCCGCTTCGGGGATTTCGCCCGGATCTTCAGGAGGAAGGGGCGTCACCCAGTCGGGAGGAGGGGTAATTTGATATTCGCCCGTAAACCCGGCAGAGGTGCATAGAAACAGACATATCAGGGTGGACATACAGCCGATAATGAATTTCATGAGACCGTCCCGTCGATGATTCAAATGCATGGCGGATGTTGGCAGCGCAGGGAAGGGCGGTTCACGGTTCCGGCGGCGGAGAAACCGCCTGAACGGGGCCGGAAGAGGGAAACGGCGAAAAAAAACGGCGGATAGGCCGCTGAGAATGAGGTTTCGTCCGGCAACCCCGCTATCCGACACCGGTCGGACCGGAAGTTTTGCGCCCCTGCCTTGCGAACAGGTATGCCTTTGTCAAACGAGTGATTACGAGACTTGTGTAGATATTCTGTGGAGAGATGTCAAGGATTATTTTGGACCCGAAGAACCGGCGATTACTGCGCTGTTTAACATACAATACATATTTTCCCTGATTTCTTGAAAGAAACCGATTGGCTAAGGTAATTACCAGGACGGACTCGACCCGATGCGAAAGTGCACCGCCGGATGGCCGATTCCTACCCCAAAATTACGGAATTTTCCCAATTGTGATCATTAGCACGACTGATTTATGTTGACGGATAAACACCCGGGGAGGGGCAATGAGCGATTTTTATCGTCTGAAGAATTTAAAGCGGGTACGATGTATTCGGTGCGGCAAAATGGTGTGGCAGGACGGCCGCAGCGGCGCCATTCTGGACGCTTCGAGTCGAAATCGGTGCGACCATAAAACCATCAAGACCGGGGAGGCGGAACAGAAAAGAGCATTTCTTCCGGCGCCGTCCTATCCGGTTATCGATCTGCGCAATTGACCTGGAGGGTGAACCCGCCTGCGGATGAGATATCGCGGCGGCTCGATTCACCCTCCGATTCCGGACAATCAGGTACTTCGGGCAAAGGCGGTCAGAGCGTGGGCCGCTTCAGATCATCCTCGTACTCGCCTGTGGACATGGCGTTGAGAGCCTGGGCCCAGAGAAAAAACTTGCAGGTGGCCAGATCCCGAACCGTCTGGATGTTGAAGGCCTCCTTCAGCTTCTGCCCGTCTGAAGGCGACACCCCTTTGAGAATCTCCACCGGCGCATTCAGAATCTCTTCCACGGGTTTTTCTTCCCATCCCTTGTCCAGTATGTTTGTAAAATTCATGATTTCCTCCCTTCCACAAAAGGTTTACTTCAATGAAAATAGCTCGTCTCTGTCCACATGCACTTCTCCTCTTAAGTACCTGTGCATATAGATGATTCACTACCCATATTCTACACTGTCAGTTCCGTAACGGACAAGAAAAGATTTAAGGAACCGGAACGTCGGTCAGGATTTTCAAGATACCGATGACGTCCCCCAGATCGGGGGATTGATTGAGATTGAGATCGCCGGTTTCGGAAAACCCCCGAAGACCGGCGACCGTCTGGAGCATGCCGACGGCGTCGGGAAGGTCCACCCGGCCGCTTCGGTCGAAATCGCCGATGATCGGCACATGCGAATAAATCCAATCCCTGAAATTTCCGACCCGGGTATAGACGCCGTAGAGCCCGGGTTCGGCGCACCCGTCGCCCCAGCTCACCAGTCCGGCCAGCTCCCAACCGCGGGCATTGTGGACCATCAGGGGGCCGCCGCTGTCTCCGAAACAGGCGTCCCGCCCGCCGGATGCATATCCGGCGCAGAGCATGTTTTCGGTAAAATCCTGGGCGGAATAGGGATAGCGGGTATCGGTATCGATGAACCCCTGAATGCAGTCGGCCAGGGAGACCACCGGCAGGGTGGCCTCCATCAGCACCGGAGAATAACTTCCAAAACCCGAGGTATCTCCCCAGCCGATCACCAGGGCCAGTTCTCCGGCCAGGTCCCGATCCCCGGGAAAAACCGGGAGCGGCACAAACCCGTACACCGGGGCCTCAAGTTCGACCAGAGCGATATCGGAATCGAGCAGCACCGGATCATAATCGGGGTGTCGAATGATGGCGCGGATTCCGGAGCGAACCCGGGTCGATTCCTCGGCGGTTAAATCGTGGGCCCCCATCAGAATGTCGAGGCTGCCGGCGCCCACCACCAGGTTATTGTACCGCTCGGTGACCACATGCCCGGCGGTGACGACCCACCGGGGGTGGATCAGAACTGCGCCGCCGATCTGCCCGATATCGGGGTCGGGTTCATCCGCATCGACCACGGCGGCCATCCAGGGCCAGGCGCCGGGAAGGGCCTCCACCCCTCCCACGATTCGGGATGTTTTTCCGGGTAAGATCGTCGGCGCTTCGTCGGCTGGAACCGGCCCGGGCAACAACAGGATCAGGATGATGGCGGCGGTCCATCTTTTCACGGCATTAACGGTCACGGGTGAAAAAGCAGATTTGCAAGGTTTTCAGAAACATCTGCCGGGAGTTTCAAGGAGTATCATTTCTTGTTTGAATGGACCCGTCGGTGGTGCAGAAAAGAGACCACCGCATAGTAGATGGGATAGTAGAGGGAAAATACAACCACCCCCCGAATCCAGGGAGCCTTGGGAAAGAAACAGATGATCCCCACCAGGAGTCCGTATACCACCGACAGCACCAGGGTCGGTTTTTGCAACCATCGGGTCTGAGAGGGGTAAATATAATGGGTCGGGACAAACACCATGATCGACAGGCCGATCAGTATGACGGCGGTCCAGAAGGGGTGCATCGGAAAAAAATAAAGGTATAAAAAAACGATATTCCAATAAGAAGGAAACCCCACAAAGGAATCCTGAGTCTTGGCCTGATCCTGACAGAACCCGTATGCGCTGGAGAGCATCGGCAGGGCGGCGATCCAGGTGAGGCCGTCGGGAAGCACCCCGAATATCTTGAACGCGATGGCCGGCAGAAAGGCATAGTTGATGTAGTCGATGATGTCGTCCAGGCGACGGCCGTCGAAATCGGGGGTGACCCGCTTCACATCGAAACGGCGGGCCAGGGCCCCGTCGGTGGCATCCACGATGACGGCCAGCCACAGAGCGATGAGAAAGCCCTGAATGTTGTGGTCTTTTAAAGATAAAGCCGCATAAAAGGCCAGCAGAACACCGGTGCTGGTGTAGGCATGAACGCCGAACGCCAGTATTTTTTCTAAAGCCATCTATTCAGGTCCCTTCGACTGGAGAAAAACCCGCCGGACTGAAGGCGAGTGGTCTCGATTGGTGGAAAAGAATAAATGGACTAAGTATAATGCGCAATTCGCATTTGTAAATCTGTTTTTTGTCTGATTTCAGATCCGAAGGGGTCATTTCAAAACGAGCGGCGATGATCATCCTCCCCGGGCGGCTTCGAGGATTTCCATATTTCGTATGCCGTCATGCCTTTGCAAATGGATCAGAGGAAATTCACGATTCGATCCGTTCGCGAATGCGCCGGCACATCTCGTTGATGATGTCGCTGCGGTTCGACTGAAGCCACTGGCCGTAAGACGGATGGGGAACCCGGTTCAGATAATAGTCCGGGTCCACATCGCTTTTATCCACAAACGCCCGAGCCATATTTCCGCAGGGGATGACCAAGGGGCCGGGTTCGAGGCAGGATCGAAGGCGCCGGGTAAAATCATCGAGAATCATGGCGTCCACCCGAGCCACGGTTTGAGACTGCCGCTGAACCGCGGTGGGGTTTCCCCGAATGGTCTTGAAGGCGTCGAACAGATTTCGGTATTTGGCCGGTACCTCCGCTGCCTTTTCTTTCAGGGCGGCCTCCTGAAGAGGAAGATTGCAGACATTCATCACCCCGAAGTGTCTGAAAAAACGGCTTTGAAACTGCATGCACCGGCCGAACGGCACCGGCTCGGGGATGTCTTTTCGATCGAACACCCGATCCAGGAGCACACGGGTCATATCCCTCCCGCTTCGGCCGGAAAAAGGGGCGCCGAATCGCACCTCATCGGTGTGGGGGGATTCGGCGATGAACAGTACCTTCAGATCGTCAAAGCCGAAGATGTCCGGCACTCTGCAAGGGCCCAGATCGTCCCGAACCGCCGACCCGAAGTCATCGTCTGCCGCCAGCGCATCAATCAGCATCGTCGGTTTTCCAAAAGCCGGGGAAATGCATTGATCTCAACAAGGTTTCCGCCGAATAGGAACGAAAATTCGGCGGGATGGCGTCAGGATAGCAGCTCAATGGGTGATGTCCACCACCAGGCGGGTGGGATCGGCCAGTTCCAGAACCCGGTAACGGTTGGGGTTGTTCAGCCCGAGCACCCATTCCACGACGCCTTCGAAGTCGCAGACCAGGACCGCTTCATCCAGGATCGGAAGATCGGGGCTTCGCTGCCGGTCGGTCACCGTGGCATTCCCCGCCCGGGTATGGGCCTGGGCCGGATAAAAATGGACCTGAAGCCAGCCGGGCCCGTCGATCTCCACCACCTCCCCGGAGCCGCATTTTCGTATGGGCCGGTCGATGTATTCGAGATGGTACCCGGGAAACTGATCCCCCTCGAATTCAAAGACGATGCGGTCCCAGTCTTCATGTTTTCCGATGCGGACATCCCGCAATACCGCCGGTTGATCCAGAAAATTGGGGGTGTCGATGATTCCCGCCGTCCATCGATTGGTATCCGAAGTGATGGAGAGAGTGGTGCGCCGCACCCGGGTATCGGTTTCGGTCAATTCCGGTTTCGGCTTTTCGCCGCATCCGGTGATCAGGATGGCTGCCGCCAAAAAAACCATTGCCGCACATCTGTGGAGTCGTCTCATTTTCGCTGCCATAGCCTCCGTTTCCATTGAAGTGTTCGCCTGAAGTATTCGCTTCTGATAAAAAAACCGGGTCGCCCGACCAACAGGCAACCCGGTCTTTTTTAGAGAGCCCGAATCATCCTTCATCTGATCAGGATGTCGGCGGATTCGGTTTTCGCATCATTTTCATGGAGGTAAAAATGAATACAGGCAAAACAGCCTTATTAGAAAATAACAATCCTCCCGAAGATGTCAATCGTCTACCCGCTTACCGGTTTTGATCATCGTTTCGG